>JAEZEM010000359.1 GCA_023417745.1 Pseudomonadota bacterium | reverse complement strand
ACCCTGGTCGAGGCCATGATCCTGGTCTTCCTGGTGGTCTACCTCTTCCTGCAAAACTTCCGGGCCACGCTCATCCCCTGCCTGGCCGTGCCGGTCTCCATCATCGGCACCTTCGCCGGCATGCAGGCCCTGGGCTTTACCATCAACACGCTGACGCTTTTCGGCATGGTGCTGGCCATCGGCATCGTCGTCGACGACGCCATCGTGGTGCTCGAAAACGTCGAACGCATCATGACCAAGGACAAGCTGCCGCCCAAGGAAGCCACAGCCAAGGCCATGGAAGAAGTGACCGGGCCGGTGGTGGCCATCGTGCTGGTGCTGTGCGCCGTGTTCGTGCCGGTGGCCTTTTTGGGCGGGCTGACCGGCCAGATGTACAAGCAGTTCGCCATCACCATTGCCGTGTCCGTGGTCATCTCGGGCCTGGTGGCCCTGACCCTGACCCCGGCTCTGTGCGCCTCGCTGCTCAAACCCGGCCATCAGGAACCCAACCGGTTCTTCCGGGCCTTTAACCGCCTGTTCGACGCCATCACCGCCGGCTACGGCGCGGGCGTGGCCTTTCTCCTGCGCCGCAGCGCCTTGGCCATGCTGCTTTTTGCCGGGCTGTGCCTGGGCGCGGGCTGGCTTTTCAAGCAGGTGCCCGGGGGACTCGTCCCGGACGAGGACCAGGGGTACGTCATCGCCGTCAACATCCTGCCCGACGGCACGTCGCTTCGGGCCACCGAGGCCATTGCCGACGCCATGGACGCGATGAACATAAAAGACCCTTCGGTCAAGGACATCATCTCCATCACTGGCCTTGACCTCTTAAGCTTCACCTACCGCTCCAACTACGGCACCATTTTCATGCCGCTCAAACCCTGGAAGGAACGTCCCGGCGAGGAGCTGTCCTCGTTTTCCGTGGTCAAACGCATCTTCGGCCGGGGCATGGCCCTGCCCAAGAGCCTGACCTTGGCTTTCAACCCGCCGGCCATCTCCGGCATGTCCAACACCGGCGGCTTCGACGCCTACCTGCAAAGCCGCGGCGAGGGCGACGTCAAGGCCCTGGCCGCCATGGCCGACAAGCTCGTGGCCGAAGCCTCCAAAAACCCGGTGCTCGGCCGGGTGGCCACCACCTTCGGGGCCAACGTGCCCCAGCTGCGCATCGACCTGGACCGCGAAAAAGCCAAAGCCCTCGGCGTAGCCGTAAGCGATGTCTATGCCGCCATGCAGGCCACGTTCGGCGCGTATTACGTCAACGACTTCAACAAGTTCGGCCGGACCTTCAAGGTCCAGATCCAGTCCGAGGCCGACTTCCGCGACCGGCCCGAGGACCTGCGCGACGTGTTCGTGCGCTCCAGCAAAGGCGAGATGATCCCGCTGACCGCCATCGCCTCCATCGAAAAATCCACCGGTCCCGAGGTCATGGAGCGCTTCAACGTCTTCCCGGCCGCCAAGATCATGGGCCAGCCCGCCCCGGGCCACACCTCGGGCGAGGCCCTGACCGCCATGGAACAGGCCGCCGCCAAGGTGCTGCCGCCGGAATACACCCTGGCCTGGACCGGCTCGGCCTATCAGGAAAAGGCCGCCCAGGGCTCCTCGGCGCTCATCTTCGCCATGGGCATCGTCATGGTCATTTTGATCCTGGCCGCCCAGTACGAACGCTGGACCCTGCCCTTTGCCGTGGTCATGGCCGTGCCGTTTGCCCTTTTTGGGGCCATTGCCGCCGTCTACGGCCGGGATCTCAGCAACGACATCTACTTCCAGATCGCCCTGGTGACGCTTATTGGCCTGGCCGCGAAAAACGCCATCCTCATCGTGGAATTCGCGGTGCTGGAGGTCAAGGCCGGCAAGTCCCTGGCCGAGGCGGCGCTCTCGGCGGCCAAGCTGCGCTTCAGGCCCATCATCATGACCTCGCTGGCCTTTATCCTCGGCTGTCTGCCCCTGGCCGTGTCCACGGGCGCGGGGGCCAACAGCCGCCACGCCATCGGCACCGGCGTCATCGGCGGCATGCTCGGGGCGACCATCATCGCGCCGTTTTTCATCCCGGTCTTTTTCAAGCTCATCATGGGCCTGGGCGGCTGGGTATCGCAAAAAATGGGCGGACAGGTTGCCAAGGAGCAAAAAGCAGACTAATAGTTGGGAAGCACATCAAACCATGCGCGCGGGAAGTCGCGACGCGCGTCGGAAAAGGAGCACCCCATGGAATCCTCTCCGTCTGTCGCCGTCCCCGAGCAGGCTCCGGAATCCCTCCCCATCGCCCTTAACGACGTAGCCCGGGCCTGGCGGTCCCGGATGGACGAACGCCTTCGCCCCCTTGGCCTGTCGAGCGCCATGTGGGCCGTCATCCGCCGCCTGGCCACCGGCCAGGCGGCGTTGACCCAACGCGAGTTGGCCGAGGCCGTGGGCATCGAAGGCCCGACGCTGGTGCGCCTGCTCGACCGGTTGGAGCAGCACGGCATCGCCCGGCGCGTGGCCGATCCCCGGGATCGACGCATCAAGCGGGTGGAACTGGCCGAGCAGGCCAAGCCAAACTGGGACGCCTCCCTGAGGGCCGGCTTTGAGCTCAGCAGCGAGTTGACGCGCGGCATTTCGCCCCAAGACCTCGAAACCACGCGCACGGTCCTGCGCACCATGCTCGAACGCCTCTAGGGCGGCCAAACATCCGCCTTGTCCATCCCCAGGGTTTGGGGCATACTGGTTGCGATAACGATGATGTTTCGCAGCCTGTTGCCCCAACCCTTACCAATGCCGGTCGCGCGAAAGCTCCCGCTCCGGACGCTCCTCCCAGCCTATGCCTATTCCCGCCGCGCCGTCATGCTTTCGCTCCGTGCCGCGCTTTGCCTCCGGCTGGCTGCTGGCCGGACTTTTGCTTGTGTCCCTGACCGCCGGCTGCGCCCAGAAACGGCCGCCGACCCCGGTGCGGCTGGCTCAAGAAACCACGGCCGAATCGCCCGAAAGCGTCATCCTGCGCGCCACCCCGGCCATCGCCGCCGGCCAGGCCACGCCCACCGTCTATCAGGAGCGCGGCGAAGCCTACTACCGCCTGGGCCAATTCGAACTGGCCCAGAAGGATTTCGAACAGGCCCGGGCCGTCGGCGGCGGCGCGCAGACCGCCTACGATCTCGGCGCGGCCGCCTACATGAACCAGGACTATCAAAAAGCGGTCAACTACTTCTCCGACGCCATCGCCAAGGACGCCACCATGGCCAAGGCCTACAACAATCGCGGCGTGGCCGCCTTTGCCCTGGGCCAGTACGACAAGGCCGGAGCCGATTTTTCCGCCGCCGCCGGGCTTGGCGGCCACAGCGCCGCGGCCTCGCTTTTCAACCGCGCCCTGGCCTACCAGGCCCAAAGCGAATTCGACCGGGCCCTGGCCGACTACGACCGGGTCATCGCTCTGGACCCGTCTCAGACCGCCGCCCGCAACAACAAAGCCGACATCTACATCACCCTTCGCCGCTACGACGAGGCCGCCGCCGAACTCGACGCGGCCATCCGCCTGACCCCAAGCGACCCCGACCTCTTTTACAACCGCGCCCTGGTCCGGGAAAAGCTCGGCAACTATCCCCAGGCCATGGAAGACTACGACCGGGCCGCCAAACTGCGTTCCAACTTCGGCCAGGCCTACCGCAACCGGGGCGTGCTGCGCCTTCGGCTCCAGATGAACCGCGAGGGCTGCGCCGACCTCTCCCTGGCCTGCCAGTTCGGCTACTGCGGCCACCTGGAAAAGGCCAAGAACTTCGGCCTGTGCCAGTAGCGGCCGAAAACAACGGGCGGGCCTCGTGACCGAATACGGCATCAGGCGGCTGGCCATGGGCGCAAGCGCGCTGTTTCTCGCCGGGGCGGCCCTTATCGTCGTTGCGGCCTGGCGCTTCGACGCTACGCCGCCGGCGCAGCCGGCTCCGGCCGCCGCCCCCCAGGCCCCGGCCCCGCGACCGGCGACCGCCGGGCCGGAACTGACCCGCGCCATCCTGACCAACGACGTTTTTGGCTTAACCCCGCTGCCCGACCAACAGTCCAAGACCAAGGAACCGCCCAAACCGGCCGAAATCGACATGGAACTGGCCGGCACGGTCATTGCCGCCGACGGCCGCCTGGCCGCCGCCTTCCTGCGCGACAAGGGCAACAAGTCCCAGAAACCTTACGCCGTGGGGGCCATGGTCAAGGACGCCCGCATCAAGTCCATCGGCAAGAATTTCGTTATCCTCGAACGGCAGGGCCGCGAGGAAATTTTGACCATGAAGCCTTAAGCCCGGCGATTTCGCCGGCAGCGCACCGCAGGTCGCGCCCCGGCCCATACGGCCGACGCGTCCGCGCCTGCGCGCCAGCCAGGCCCGCCATGCCCGTCTACGAATACGCCGCCGTCGATGCCAAGGGCCGCGCCAGGCAGGGCATCGTCACCGCCGAAAGCCCGCAGGCCGCCAAACTCGCGCTGCGAGCCAGGCGGCTTTTCGTCACCGCCCTCACCGAGGCCGCCTCGGGCGCGGCGGCCCGGGGACGGGGCGAACCGGCCGCCCTGCCGTTTTTCGCCCGCCGCATGGGCCGGGGCGAACTGCTCGCCGCAACCCAGGTGCTGGCCACGCTGCTGGAGGCCGGCCTGCCCCTCGACAAGGCCCTGACAGCCCTCATCGAGCAAATGCGCGCCGGCCGGGGCAAGTGGGTCTTTTCCCACATTCTGGAACGCATCCGCGAGGGCCAGGACTTTTCCACCGCCCTGGCCGCCTATCCGGCCGTGTTCCCGCCCACCTACGTCAGCATGGTGCGTTCGGCCGAGGCCACCGGCATGTTGCCCATCGTCCTTGGCAATCTGGCCGAATACCTCGACCGCCAGACGCAGCTCGCCCGTACGCTCCAAGCCGCCCTGGCCTACCCGGCCTTCATGTTCGTCTTTGGCCTGGCCGTCATGGCGCTGCTTTTGGCCTACGTCATCCCCGAGGTCACCCGCATCTTCGTGGACCTGCGCCGCGCCCTGCCCCTGCCCACCGTCATCCTCATTGCGGCCAGCGACTTTGTGCGGGCCTGGTGGCCGTTTCTCCTCGGCGGCCTGACCGGGCTGGTCCTGGGCGGCCACCGGGCGCTTCGCACCAGGCGCGGCCGGGCCCTGGCCGACCGGCTCACCCTCGCCCTGCCCGTGGTCGGCCCCATCGCCCGCAACGCCGCCACGGCCCGCCTGGCCCGCACGCTCGGCACCTGCCTCGGCCAGGGCGTGACCATGCTCTCTGCCCTGCGCATCGCCGGGTCGGTGGCGGGCAACATGGTCTTCGAACAGGCCATGGAGCGCATCCGCGACGAGGCCAGCCAGGGCGGCGGGCTCACCGACCCCATGCGCGAGGCCGACATTTTTCCGCCCATCACCATCCAGCTCGTCTCGGCCGGCGAGCAAAGCGGCCGCCTTGGCGAACTGCTCATCGGCCTGGCCCGAATGCTCGAAAACGACGTCAGCGCCCGCATCAAAAGCGCCAGTTCGCTGTTCGAACCGGTCATGATCCTGTTGCTCGGCGGCATGGTGGGCCTTATGGTGCTGGCGGTGCTTCTGCCCATCTTCGAAATGAGCAGCCTGATCGGCTGACAACCCCCCCAAGGAGTTCCCATGCGCGCCGCCGCCCTCCTCGCCGCCCGCCGTCCCCGTCGCCTCGACGCGGCCGGGTTCACCCTTATTGAACTCATGGTGGTCATCGTCATCCTCGGCGTCCTGGCCGGGCTTGTCCTGCCGCGCATCGTGGACCAGCCGGACAAGGCCCGGGTGGTCAAGGCCAAGGCGCAAATCGAAGCCCTGTCCATGGCGCTCAAACAGTACAAGCTCGACAACGGCTTTTATCCCAGCACCGAGCAGGGCTTGAGAGCGCTTCGAGAAAAGCCGTCCATCGGCCGGGTTCCCCAGAACTATCCGCCCAAGGGCTACCTCGATTCCCTGCCCAAGGACCCCTGGGGACGGGACTACGTCTACCTTTGCCCGGGCGAGCACGGCGACTTCGACCTCATTTCCCTGGGGGCCGACAGCCAGGAAGGCGGCGAAGGCGTGGACGCCGACATCAAGAGCTGGGAGCTGGGCGGCTGACGGCGCGCCTTGTGGTTCCGCGCCGCGCCGCCGGCTTTACCCTGGTGGAGCTGACCATCGTGCTGGTCGTCATGGGCATTGCCGCCGGTCTGGCCATCCCCCAACTGGCCGGCCTGTTTTCCCGCGAAAGCGAAAAATCCCTGGCCCGGCAGCTTTCCGGCCTGCTCACCCGAGCCAGGACCGAGGCCATCGTCACCGGCCGGCCTTTTGTCGTGACCCTGGACTGGACCAAGGGGGAGGCTCGCCTGGAGCCGTTGCCCGAGCCTGCTTCGCCGGCGCCCGCCGGGCGCGACGGCCGCAAAAGCGCCGAGCGTTCCAAGGCCGCCGTGGCCAAGGACACGACGGGCAACCTGCCGGACCCATCCGGCGCGTCCCGGCCGCCTACTCCCGTTTCGCCAACGAAAATCGCGGACAAAGCTCGGCCACGCCTGGTCCTTATGCCCCAGGGCCGAGTCAACCAGCCCGAGACCCTGCGTCTGGCCGTGACCCCGCAGGGGCTCTGTCCGCCGGTCTTTGCCCGCCTGTCCGCCGCCGATGGCAATGAGGCGGCGGTGGTGGTCGAACCCGTGGGCTGCCGGGTCAACCTCCTTACGGCCGACCTGGACGCCGCCCAGACCCGGTTCGAAAAGACCCTGGGGCTGCTTGACCCGCCCTGGGCCGGGTCGCTGGGGGCAGCGGACAAGCCATGAAGAATCGCTCGACATTCCCCCGTCTCCCGAAACGGTCGGCGCAATCGGGCCAGGCGCTGCTCGAAACCCTGACCGCCGTGACCATCATGGCCATCGCCCTGGTGTCGCTGTTGGCCGGCCTGGCCCGGCTCCAGGACAAACGCCTGGAGGCCGCCCGGGCCAGGCGGGCCGCCTTCCTGGCCGAAGGCAAAATGCTGGATCTTCTGGCCGCCGGGCCATCCAACCTCAAGTCCGCCTCGGGCACGTTCCCCGCTCCCGACACGGACTACGCCTTTACCGTGGAGCTCAGCGACGCCCGAGGCGAGCGGCTGCGCCTGGTGTCGGTCACCGTGCGCGCCGCCGGTTCCGAGCGCCTGCAAGTCCGGCTGGCCCGGCTGGAACCCGCGCCATGACCGCCAAGCGCCCACGGGAATCCGGCTTCACCCTGGTCGAGGTGCTCCTGGCCCTGCTCATCGGGGCCCTGGTCATGCTCGGCTCCTATTCCGTCACCTCCCAGGTCATCGGCCTGTCCGACGACGTCCGATCAAACTTGGCCGCCGAGGACGCGCTGGATATCCTGCGCCTGGCCCTGGACAACGATCTGGGTTCGCTCATCTGGGTCGAATCCAATAAACAGGGGGCTGCCGAAAGCATGGCCTTTTTCGGCGGCCGCCAGGAAACGGCTCTCTCCGGCCAGGATGAGGAAGTCCTCCTCTCCCTGGCCAGCGCCGCCGTTCTAGCCCCGGACGCGCCGTTTCCCGCTCACGCCTTCAACCGGGTCACCTATCTGCTGCGCAAGCCGCCGCAAAAAGACGGGGAGAACAAAGAAACGCGCCAGCTCGTGCGCCTGGAACTGCCCGCCGCCACCCTGGCCTGGCGGGACGCCGCCCATCCGCCCGCCCGCGAGACCGTGCTCCTTGAGGCCGTAACCGCCTGCGCCATCCGGTTTTTCGACCAGACCGCCCTCCAGACGACCTGGGACAGCCAGCAGCGCCAGCAAGCCCGCCAGACCCCGCTGCCGACCCAGGTCCGGCTGGAGGGCTCGGCGATTTTTGGCGACAAGCACCGTCGTTTCGACGTGCGCGCGGCCATGCCGCCCCAGAGACTTGTCGTGGGGGAAGGACGATGAGGGCCGGCGGGACCAGGGGCGCGGTGCT
This sequence comes from Pseudomonadota bacterium, assembly GCA_023417745.1. Classification (GTDB taxonomy): domain Bacteria; phylum Desulfobacterota; class Desulfovibrionia; order Desulfovibrionales; family Desulfovibrionaceae; genus Solidesulfovibrio. Next base: position 5,799 of record JAEZEM010000359.1, on the reverse strand, counting down.
CCTTTTTGTCCTGGCCCTGGTGGCGCTCTTGGCCTCCCTGGCCGTGACCACCATCCGCACGGCCCAGGTCGAGGTGTTCGCGGCCTACGGCGGCATCTACGCCAGGCAGGCCCGGGCCACGGTCGAATCCGGGCTTCTGGCCGCCGCCGCCGTGCTGCTGCCGGCCAAGCCCGCCGATTCCGACAACCTGACCCAGGACTGGGCCTTCTTCCCGGATCTGGCCAGCTATCCGGGGGTGAACTTCCTGGACGGCCACCTTGCCGGCCGCATTGAAGACGAAAGCGGCAAATTTCCGGTCAACGCCATGCACCCCGGGCTGTCCGACCATGCCGCCTATCAGGCCGTCTTCCTGCGCCTGCTGACCGGCGAGGCCCTGGCCCTGCCCGAGGACCGGGCCAAGGCCTTGCTGGCCGCCCTGGTCGACTGGCTCGACGCCGACGACCAGCCCGGTCCCGGCGGAGCCGAAGACGCCGCCTACGCCGCCGCGCAGCTTCCTTACCGGGTCCGCAACAACTCCCTGGACACCCTGGGCGAGCTGTTGCTGGTCCAAGGCTTTTCCCGAGACCTGCTGCACGGCCGGGGCAAGAGGCCGGGGCTTTTCTCCCTGCTCACCGTCTGGGGCAGCGGACTGATTAACGTCAACACCGCGCCGCTTCCCGTGCTGGCCGCCCTGCCGTCCGGCCAGGACGCCGCCCGGGCCGCCGCCCTGGCCCGTACCCTCGACGCCTATCGCCGCGATCCGGTGCGCCAAAGCGAATTGACCAGCCTGGAATGGCTGGCCAAGGCCGCCGGCTCGGACAGCCCCCAATGGCCGAACAATCTGCTCACCACGCGCAGCCTTTACTACGCCGTCAACCTCGAAGGCCGGGCGGGCGCGGCGGCGGCCCGCCTTTTCGCCGTGCTCAAGCGCGATCAGTCCCGCCAGTCGGGCAAGCCTCCCCACTGCACCGTGCTGTACCGGGAGTTGCGTTGAGGCAGGCTCCATGCCACAAGGCCGGGATGCGGGACTCCCTTCTGGTCGTGGCGACGCGGCCGCAATCCCTCACGGTCCTTCGCGTCGAAACCGGCCCGGGCCTGCCCGCGCCAACCGGCGCGGCGACCTTCCCCCTGCCCGCCGACGCCCCAGCCGAGGCCGTGGCCGAAACCGCCGCCCGACTGATCCGGGAGCAGAGCCTTGGCGCGCGGCGCGTGGCCTTTGGCCTGGACGCCGCCGAAGCGACCCTGCGCCGCCTGTCCTTCCCCTTCACGGCCCAGGGCAAGATCGATCTGGTCCTTGGACCGGAATTCGAACCCTCTCTGACCACCTCGCCAGCCGAGACCGCCCTGGCCTGGGCCGCCACCGCCCTGGCCGCCCCTCCCGAGGCCGTAGTCCTGGCCGCATCCCTGCCGCGCGAAGCCGTGGTCGGCCAGGCGGCCGCCCTGACCGCCGTGGATCTGGCCCCGCAAGCCGCCTGCCTTGATCTGGCCGGCCTTGACGCCCTGCTTCAGGCACTAACACCCGGTTGCGAGGCCGTGCTGTGCGTCCATGTCGGGTCCGGCCGGGCCGATTTCGTCTGCCGCCTGGACGACGCGCCCCTGGCCTGGCGCAGCCTGCCTCTGCCCGAGACGGCCGACGCCGGGCAACAGGCGGCCTTTCTCGCCCGCGAGGCCGTCCTCACCCTGTCGCCCCTGGCTGGCCGACCGCCGGTCGGCCTGACCCTGATCCTTGGCGGCCAGGCGGGTCACCCCGAGACGGCCGCCGCCCTGGAAGCCGCCCTGGGCGCGCCGGCCGCGTCCCTGTCCGGTCTGCTTGGCTGGCCGCGCCTGCCCTCGGGCGAGGCATTGCCCGAAGCCTTGGCCCTGGCCTACGGTCTGGCCGTGCTGGCGGCCAAAGACCCGGGCACAGCCAATTTTCTGCGCGGCGAGCTGGCCCCGGCCGTGTCGCGCGCCACCCTGCGCCGCTCCCTGCTCCTGGCCGGCGGCAGCGCCCTGGCCTTGGCCGCTTGCGCCGTGGGGGCGCTGCTCTCCGTCTCTTGGCGGCTCGACGCCGCTCTCGCGCGAACCCGAGCCGAAACCGAGGCGGCCGTGACCGCCGCCGCCCCGGATATGCCCCCGGGTCTGAGCCTGCCTCAAAAACTCTCGGCCCTGCGCGGCCGGTTGGCCGAGCGCACGGCCGCCCGGCGCGACCAGGGAACCGGCCCAGCCGGCAGCGTTCTGGAGATCCTGGCCGCCATCCATCGGGGTCTTGGCCCGGACGGCGCAGCCAAGGCCCGGCGTGTTGCCCTGGACGAGAGCCGAGCCACCATCGACGCCGTGGCCGACGACTACACCACCGTGGACGCCGTCAAACGCCGGTTGGCCGCCATGCCGGTCTTTGCCGGCGTGGAAATCCGAGGGGCCAAGAACAACCCCGAGAAAAAACAGGTGGAATTCCAGCTCGACCTCAAACTGGCCGCCGCCGGCCAGGGCGCGCCATGAAACGCGAGCGGCCCCATCCCCTGCTCCTGGCCGCTGGCGGGCTGGCCGTCCTTTTGGGACTGTATCTGTGGGTCGTGGTTCCCGTTACCGACAGCCTCGACGCTCGCAAACGCCGACTGGCCGAGGCCGGGCGCGGCCTGGAGGACGCCAAGCGGCTGGCCGGACAGCTCGCCGCCCTGGGCCAGGCCCCGACAGCCGCCCCCGTGCCGGAAGGGTTCTCGCTTTTTTCATTGGTGGAAGGCGTGGCCAGCCGGGAAGGGGTCAAGGGCAATGTGGAGTTCATGCGCCCGGCCAGTCGCGACCTCGGCGGCGGCCGCCGGGAAGCGGCCGTGGACCTGCGTCTGGCCGGCCTGGCCATGGACAAGCTCCTGGCCTTCCTGCAACAGGTCGAAGACCCCACGCGCGGCATCCGCGTGCGCCAGCTCATCCTCACCCCGTCAGCCAAGGGCGGCATCGACGCCGACCTGTCCGTGGCCATGCCACAGCCAGCGGACAAAACACAGTAAATGGCAAAGAGAAGATGCCTCCGGCGGCCGGGGGCCTGAGGCCCCCGGACCCCCCGAAAGGGAAAGGGGGGGTTGCGGCGTCAGCGGACGCCGCTGTCCAGAGTCGTGGTGGTGGTCGTGGTCGTCGTCGTGGCGGTCGAAGAGGATGAAGACGTGTTCGAAGGCGCATACCAGGAGTTGGAACTGCTGGTGGCCGTGCTGGCCGTGGTCACAAGCGCCTGCAGCGAGGCGGCCTGATTCAGGTCGTCCTGGGCCTTTTGGGCGTAGGACGCGCTATTGGCCGGCTCGGCGGCGGCCAAGGCCGTCCAGGCGGCCGCCCGATGCTTCAGTGCGGCCACGTAATAGGGCTGGATGGCCAGAGCCTTGTCGTAATTGGCGATGGCGTCCTTGTAGAGGCCGGCGTTGTAGCGCAGCCGGCCGATGGCGTCGTAGGCCCGGGCGTAAGCGGCGTCCAGGGACAGCGCCGTGTTGTAATCTTCCATGGCCCGTTCCGGGTCGCCGATGGACGCGTAATACGCGCCCCGGTCCACGTAGACGCTCGGTTCGCTGGGGCCGTAGGCCACGGCCAGATTGAGCTCGGACAGGGCGGCCGAGCCCGCGCCAAGACCGATGTAGGCCAACCCCAGGCCACCGGTCGCTTTGGCGTTGTTCTCGTCCAGAGCCAGGGCGGCCTTGTAGGCCACCTGGGCCGAGGCGTAACTGCCCTGGGCCAGATAGGCGTCGCCGAGCAGGATGTAGCCGGCCACGAGCTTGTCCTTGTTGTTCAAATAAACGCCGCCGCAATAGGACGAATACATGGCCATTTGGACCATGGTTTCGTTGTATTGATTGAGCGTCTCGTTTTTCTCTTTGTCCTTGTCCGTCAGGTCCTCGGACACGGGCAGCTTCTGGCTGCCGGCGGAGGAGGCGAACTGGTTCGCGCTGGCCGAGGACGTCGATGTTCCCGCCGAGGACGTCGATGTTCCCGAGGTGGAAGAGGTGGTCGAGCCGGACGTGCCATTGGTCGTGCTGGTGGATACCGGGCCGGAGCCGGTGGCCGTGCCGGCCGTGCTCGTGCCGGAAGTCGTGGCCGTGCCGGAGGCGGTCGAGCCGGTTGTGGTCGTGCCGACGCCCGACAGGCCGCCAAGGGCGCTCATGCCGTACAGGGACGTCCCGCTTAAGATGCTGCCCGAGCCAAGGCCATAGAGGGAAGAGCCCGGATAATAAGAGGAGGAGCCGTACGCCGTCGCCACGTCGAGTATGGGGCTTTCGCTTGGCAGGAACTGGTCGCAGGTGTCGGAGGCCCGAAGCAGGGCCAAGGCCTGGCTGGCGTCGGACACGGCCAGAGACGGCACGTCCAGGACCAGATCGACCTGAGCCCGGGCCAGATAGGCCTCGCCGTTGTCGGGATAAGCGGTGATGGATTCGGTCAGATAGGCCAGGGCTGAAGGATAGTTGTTGTCCGTGATGGCGGCGGCGGCGTTTTTGTACGCCGCGTCGTTTCCCGAGGCCAGGCCGCCGAGGGAGGACAGCGACGACGTGGCCGCAACGGCCGGTCGGGCGACCAGGAGGGCCAAGCCCAGGGCAATGGCCGCCGCACCGCGTTTTCGTCCCTTGCCCATGCCGCTCTCCTTTAGCCATCCAGCGGCCGCATACGGGCCGGGAGCCTCCCCTGCATCTAATGGCGCGCGCCAGCGACGTCAAGGCGCGCCTGGGGCGTCAGGCCCGTCTGGCCGCCTCGGCCCAGGCAATCTCCCGGATGATGGACTGCGTGACGCCCCCGGCCGTCAGTTCCGGCGGCAGCACGCTCCAGGTGTAGGTCTCCACTTCCAGCGGCGTGTCCAGGTGAAACAGCGGCAATATCTGACGCAAAAAGGCCTGAGTGGTGGCGCACTGCGGCAACGACTCGATGAAAATGGGCATGTGGAAATGCACGCGCCAGGATTCCACCCCCGAAAGCCTCGCGGCCAGGGCCTGGGGCAGATCGTCGAACCGCACGAGCTCGCCGCCCCGCAGTCGGGCCACGGCCTGGTGCAGATAGACCGGCTCCGCGAAACGGGCCAGTTGCGTCAGGTCGCCGCCGTCGAGATGCAACGCCGAGGACACCTGCACCTGCCCCACCTCAATGCCGTGAGCGGCCAACAAGGCCAGGGACTCAGCCGGATCTTCGTATTGCAAGGCCTGATGGCAGCAGTCGTAACACACGCACAAATGGGCCATGTGCTTGGGCGGCGCGTCCACGGCCTCGAAAAAGGCCGCCATCTCGGCGGTCGTCTCGATGCGGCAGCCGGGTTCTGCCTCCACGGCCAGGCGGATGCGCCGGCCGGTTTCCTCGTAAAGCGCGGCCAGGCTGGCCAGGACGCCGCGCAAGGCTTTGTAGGCCGCCGGCAGGTCGGCGTCGGGAAAGCCCTGGCGAAAGCCCAGCGGCACGGTGGAAATGGCTCCGGTCGCGCCTTCGGGCAGCCAGCCGGCCAGGAGCCGGGCCAGGCGCAGGGCGTAGGCAGCGCGCTCGGGATCGCGCCAGTCGGGCCGGTAGACGGCCTCCTTGACCGGCACGTCGTGGAAGCGGCCGTAGGGAAAGCCGTTTATGGTGCGAACGGCCAAGTTGCGGGCGGCCAGTGCCTCGGCGAAGGCCCGGGCCGCCTCGGCGTCGCACTCCAGGCTCGCCCGGCCCGACAGCCGCAGCCCCACAGGAAAGGGCCGGTCCGGGCAGACGGCGGCGGCCACCGCCGGAGCGTGGTCCCACAGCCCTTGGCAAATTTCGTCAAAGCTCTCGCCAGGATGGATATTGGTGCAATAGGTGACAGGTTCCATGGCTGCTCCCGCAACTCCCCTAAAACGCTTCATGTAACCCACT
>JAEZEM010000309.1 GCA_023417745.1 Pseudomonadota bacterium | reverse complement strand
GGGCTTAACGTCTCCCCGCGCGGCGGCGTCATCGTCGACGCATTCATGCGCACGTCCGACCCTGACATCTATGCCGGCGGCGACTGCGTGGAAGTCAAAAACCTGGTCACCGGCCAGCCCATGCATCTGCCCTTGGGGTCCATGGCCAACCGCCAAGGCCGGGTCATCGGCGACAACCTGGCCGACGGCTCCTCGCGCTTCACCGGCGTGGTCGGCTCCTGGTGCGTCAAGCTCTTCGATCTGGCCGCGGCCGGCACGGGCCTGACCCAGGCCCAGGCCCAGCGGGCCGGCTTCGACGCCGTCACCACCCACATCACGGCCATCGACCGGGCGCACTTCTACCCCGAGCACGAACTCATGTCCCTGGAGCTGGTGGCCGAGCGCGGCACCAAGCGCGTCCTTGGCCTCCAGGGCCTGTGCGCCATGGGCGACGAACTCATCGGCAAGGTCAACACCATAGCCGCCATGCTGCCCCACAAGCCGACCGTGGCCGACGTGTCCAACGTGGAAGTGGCCTACTCGCCGCCCTTTGCCTCGGCCATGGATATCTTAAACACCGTGGCCAACGCGGCCGACAACATCCTGTCCGGCCAGAACAAGGGCATTTCCGTCACGGAATTCGCCACCATCTGGGCCGACGCCGGCAGCGACGCCCACATCATCGACTGCCGGGAAAATCCTCAGGGCGGACCGCTTGAGGAAAAGCATCCCGGCCGCTGGCACAACATCCCGCAAGGCCAGCTGCGCGGACGCCTGGGTGAAGTGCCCAAGGACAAGCCCGTGGTGCTCATGTGCAACACCGGCGCGCGCTCCTACGAGGCCCTGGTGACCCTGACCGACGCCGGCTTCCAGAATGTGGTCAGCGTCGAAGGCGGCATGGCCGCGGTCAAGGCCGCCGGCGTGGACGTCTAGCCCGCCTTCCCCTCTTCCCGAACTGCCAAGCGGGGACCGGCCACAAGCCGGTCCCCGCTTTTTTTCGGCCCGCTCCATCTTTCCTGGAGCCGGACTTGTAAATAGATACTCAATAATACCATAGTATTATCAGCCAAAAATCGCCTCGTCCCGGCCGAGAAGCCACGCGAGACACATCCCCGTTGCGCGTCGAGGGTTGCCCCGGCGGGAATTTCGTTGTAAACCGCTTGCGTGTTACTATTTAATATTTAGTATCTCATTCATAGTATAAAATAAAGACACAGACACGATTTTTCCTGTCGGAAATGACGGCCTAGGACCGTCCCGAGGCCGTGGCAGCGGCTTCGGGACCACGGCGACCCGACCGGTCGCCGCCGCCGCGCGAGCGCTCGCGCGGCGCAGGCGGTCCAGGCCGTCCCGGCAGGCAACGCGTCGACCGGGGCCACGCGGGAACCGTCCCCGGCCGGCGCAAACCGGCTTGGCCGACGCGGCCATGCGCTCATCGGCGACGACCTGCCCCGTCGCCCGGGCCATGCTGTCCGGCCAAGCCTCATCCAGCGGAGGGAGCCTCATGAGCCGCGTTGAAATGGAGAAAATCTTCTACGAAATGCAGTCTCCGGACCCCAAGGCCGATCCGGACAAGCTCTTCTTCATCAAGGTCGACGAGTCCAAATGCATCGGCTGCGACACCTGCATGGGCTATTGCCCCACCGGCGCCATCTACGGCGACACCGGCGAACCCCACAAGATCCCCCACGTCGAAGCCTGCATCAACTGCGGCCAGTGCCTCACCCACTGCCCGGTCTCGGCCATCTACGAAGAACAGTCCTGGGTTCCGGTCATCGAACAAAAACTCAAGGATAAAAACGTCAAGGTCATCGCCATGCCGGCCCCGGCCGTGCGCTACGGCCTGGGCGACTGCTTCGGCATGCCCGTGGGTTCGGTGACCACGGACAAGATGCTTGGCGCCTTGCAAAAGCTCGGCTTCAACCACACCTGGGACAACGAGTGGACCGCCGACGTCACCATCTGGGAAGAAGGCTCGGAGTTCGTCGGCCGACTCACCAAAAAGATCGACAAGCCCCTGCCCCAGTTCACCTCCTGCTGCCCCGGCTGGCACAAGTACGTCGAGACGTTCTATCCCGAGCTCTTCCCCAACATGTCCACCTGCAAATCCCCCATCGGGATGCTCGGCTCCCTGGCCAAGACCTACGGCGCGGACACCATGAAGTACAAGCGCGCCGACGTCTTCACCGTCTCCATTATGCCCTGCACGGCCAAGAAATACGAAGGCATGCGTCCGGCCAACTGGTCCAGCGGCTACCAGGACATCGACGCCACCATCGACACCCGCGAACTGGCCTACATGCTCAAGAAGGCCGGCATCGACCTCAACACCGTGGCCCCGGGCCAGCGCGACGCGCTTATGGGCGAGTCCACCGGCGGCGCCACCATCTTCGGCGTCACCGGCGGCGTCATGGAAGCGGCCCTGCGCTTCGCCTATCAGGCCGTCACCGGCAAGGCCCCGGAAAGCTGGGACTTCAAGGCCGTGCGCGGGCTTAAGGGCCTCAAGGAAGCCACGGTCAACGTGGGCGACACGGAAGTGAAGGTGGCCGTGGTCCACGGAGCCAAACGGTTCGCCGAGGTCTGCGAAGTGGTCAAGGCCGGCAAGTCGCCCTGGCAGTTCATCGAGTTCATGGCCTGCCCCGGCGGTTGCGTCATGGGCGGCGGCCAGCCCGTCATGCCCGGCGTGCTGCAGTCCATGGATCGCCGCACCACCAAGTTCTATGCCTCGCTCAAGAAGCGCCTGGCCCTGTACAACGAACAAAAAGCCTAAGGAGCAAGCCATGACTTTCATCGCTTCGACCCGTCGCGGCTTCCTCAAGGCCGCCTGCATCATGACCGGCGGCGCCCTCATCGGGCTTCGCATGACCGGCAAGGCCGTGGCCGCCGCCAAGCAACTCAAGGACTTCATGACGGACCGCATCGACGGCGTCTACGGCGCCGACGCCAAGTTCCCCGAGCGGGCCTCCCAGCAAAACGGCCAGGTCCAGACTCTGTACAAGAACTTCCTGGAGCATCCCATGAGCCACAAGGCCGAGCAGCTCCTGCACACCCATTGGGAAGACCGCTCCAAGAACATCAAAAAGCTTCAGACCGCCGGCAACTACCCCAACCCCCGGGCCAAGGAATTCGCCGGAACCACCTACCCCTACGAATAGCCCGCCCGCTTCCCGGACGGACCTGCGGCAAGGGCGCGTGCCTGACCCAAGGGTCTTTCCCCCTCCTGCTTGCCATCCCGAACATTTTCCTTGTGCAACAAAAATGGCAAGGTCGTTTCCAACGGATGCTGCTTGCCCCAAAACAGTGATTTACTCCTTCAGTTTTATTCTTTATCTCTTTTTTCCCAAGCGGGAAGGAAACGCTGAGACGTTGCCATAATTACCAATTATGGCGCAAGCGCCCTTCCTTTGCCGGCGTCCGCCTGTTGTTGCGTCGCCTGCCTGGCCGGACGGCTTCTCGGGCCGCTCCCGCCGGGACATGCAAGACAGGCTGGTGGACATTGTGGCCCGCGACGCATCGCGACGCCAGCGCTCCCCCGACGCCTCGCTGGTTGTCCTTGGGACTCCCGCGCCCGTCCGACCTTGCCCGACACGCCGAAAGGCCCGCCGCGCCGCCTCCCAAGGCGGCCCCCGGCCGTCGCGGCCAAGGTCCGGACTACGCCGTTTCGCCGACGGCGCGGCCGACGGGGTCCATGTCCGTCAATGTGTTACGAGAGGAAGGTGTTATGAAACGTTTGGCATCCTTGTTCCTGGCCCTGGCCCTGGTCGCCGTCGCTGTCGCCGCCCAGGCCGGCAGCACGGAAGTGCGCATCACCGGCGACTCCCGCGTCTACGGCGTGTATTTCACCGGCCACAACTTCACCGGCTGGAACGACCCCGCCTGGACCACCAACGCGCCCACCTGGACCAAGGCCGGCACCAAGACCGAGGACACCTTCGAGATCTGGGAGCGCATCCGGGTGCGTACCGACTTCATCGCCAACGATAATTTGCGCTTCCGCCTGGCCACCAAGGTGGACAACACCTGGGGCAACGGCACCTACACCGCCGCCAACCCGGAAGTGGCCATCCAGGTCTATCAGGCCTTCCTCCAGTTCAAGCTGCCCGACACCAACATCGAGGTGTCCGCCGGCCTGCAGCCCCTCGCCCTGCCCCAGAGCAAACTTTTCAACGACAGCATCGTCTTCACCGACTGGGCCGCCGGGCTGGTGGTCAACGCCAACCTCATCCCCGACACTCTGGACATCAAGGCCGGCTTCGCGCGCCTGATCGACAGCAACCGGACCTACGACCCCACCACCACCCAGGTCGCCGACGAATTCGACATGTATTTCCTGACCCTGCCCATCACCGTCACCGGACTCAAGGCCACGCCTTGGGCCGCCGTGGCCGTGGCCGGCAACAACGCCAACTACTACACCACGTTTGCCTCCTCCTTCGGCGAAGCCACCGACGCCGAGGATCTGCTCTCGGCCGGGACCCTGATCGCCCCCACCAAGTGGAAAAACGCCCAGAATCCCTACTTCTGGGCCGGCAGCGCCTTTGAAGTCACGGCTGTTGATCCGATCAAGTTCTACGGCGACGTGATCTACGGCCAGGGCGCGGCCGATGACCGCCAGAAAAGCCGCCGCGCCGGCTGGTTTATTGACTTCGGCGCGGAATACGCCGGCTGGGATCTGCTCACCCCCCAGGTCTACGGCTGGTGGTCCACCGGCGAAGACGGCTCGACCCGAAACGGCTCCGAGCGTATGCCCCACACCCGCCCCAACTGGGGTCCGGGCGGCTCGTTCCTGTTTGACGACAGCCAGGTGTTTGCCCGCAACTCCAACATGGGCATCGACCCGGTCGGCGCCTGGGGCTTTGGCGCGGCCCTGGTCAACATCACCCCCCTGCCCAAGCTCCAGCAGCGCGTGAACTTCACCTACCTCCACGGCAACAACTCGCCCCGGGCCATCCGCGATCTCAACGTCCTGCTCGGCTCCAACCCTTACTTCCAGATGGGCCGCGACCTGACCTGGAACGAGCAGGTCTTCGGGGCCAACCTCGACACCAGCTACGCCATCTACGAAGGCCTGGAAGCCCGCGTGGAAACCGGCTGGGCCCACGGCGACTTCCAGAAAAGCGTCTGGGGCCGCCGGCTGGTCAACAAAGCCGAGTCCGGCGACACCTGGAAGGTCGCCTTCGGTCTGACCTACCGCTTCTAGCCAAGCCGCCAAGCGTTCGTCCAAACGGCCGGTTCCCCACGGAACCGGCCGTTTTTGTTGCGCCATCGTGTCCAAAATTTCATGGACCAGAAATGGCCCGCCCGGTTGCAACCGGCCGCCCCAGTGACTAGAGGGTTACGGTCCGTCCCGGCGCGCCGGCGCTTGCACCTCGCCCGAGGGCCCGGCCGTCCGCGCGGCCAACCGCAACCAGGAGCACCGCATGTCCGCAGCCAAACGCCGCTTCCTCGCCGATCTCTGGGCCCTGACCAAGCCCTACTGGAAAAGCGAGGAGCGCGTAAAATCCGGCCTGCTCCTTGCCGTCATCGTCGGCATGAGCCTTGGCATCGTCTATCTCAACGTGCTTTTTAACGAATGGAACAACCTCTTCTACAACTCGCTCCAGGAAAAAAATATCGACGAATTCTTCCGGCTCTTCGGCCGGTTCGCCATCCTGGCCGCCATGTTCATCATCGTGGCCGTGTATCAGATCTACCTGCGCCAGATGCTGCAAATCCGCTGGCGACGCTGGCTCACCGAACGCTACGCCGCCATGTGGCTCACCCACCGCAACTACTACCGCCTGCGCTTTTCCCAAAACGGGGCCGACAACCCCGACCAGCGCATCAGTGAGGACATCGGCGGCTTTGTCGAGCAGACGCTCTCCCTGACCCTGGGCTTTATTGAATCCGTGGTCTCCCTGGCCTCGTTTTCCGTCATCCTGTGGAACCTCTCGGGCGAAATCCACATCCTGGACATCCAGCTGCCCGGCTCCATGCTCTGGGCCGCCGTGCTCTACGCCGGCTTCGGCTCGTTTCTCACCCACTACATTGGCCGGCCGCTTATTCGCCTCAATTTCCAACAGCAACGCTACGAGGCCGACTACCGCTACAATCTCGTGCGGGTGCGCGAAAACGCCGAACCCATCGCTCTCTACGGCGGCGAAACCCAGGAAGCCGGCGGCTTGTCCGGCCGCTTCACCCACGTGGTCTCCAACTGGTGGGCCATCATGCGCCAGCAAAAGCGTCTGACCTGGTTTTCCGCCGGCTACTCCCAGGCCGCTGTCCTGTTTCCCTTCCTGGTGGCCGCGCCGCGCTACTTCTCCGGAGCCATCCAGCTCGGCGGCCTCATGCAGACCGCCTCGGCCTTTGGCCACGTCCAGTCGGCCCTGTCCTGGTTCATCGACGCGTACACCCGTCTGGCCCAATGGCGCGCCACCGTGGATCGACTCACCGGCTTCGCCCATGCCCTGGCCGAACTCGAAGCGGCCAGGGACGCTGGCTTTGCCCGCGCGCCGGCCGCCGAGGGCCAAGCCCTGTCCCTCACCGACGCCAGCCTGTCGCTGCCCGACGGCCGCACCCTGCTCACCGACGCCGACCTGGCCGTAGCTCCAGGCGAACGGGTCATGATCGCCGGCCCGGCCGGCTGCGGCAAATCCACGCTATTTCGGGCCATCGGCGGTCTGTGGCCCTACGCCGCCGGAACCCTGGCCCTGCCGACCCAAGGCCGAAGCCTGTTTTTGCCCCAAAAGCCCTACCTGCCCATTGCCGCCCTGGCCGCCGCGGTGGCCTACCCCGACGCCCCGGAGACTTACGGCGAGGCGCGCATCGCCGCCGTGCTCACCGACTGCGGCCTGGGCCATCTGATCCCGCTTCTTGGCGAGGAACGCCACTGGAGCCAGGAGCTGTCCTCGGGCGAACAGCAGCGGCTGGGTTTTGCCCGGGCCATCCTGCTGGCCCCGGACCGACTTTTTTGCGACGAAGCCTCCTCGGCCCTGGACGAGGCTTCCCAGCAGGAACTCTACGGCCTGCTTGTCACGCGCCTGCCCAAGACCACCATCGTCAGCATCGCCCACCGGCCGTCGCTGGCCGCCTTCCACCACCGTGTCGTGCGTTTCGTGCCGGACGACCCGGCCGCTGCCGAACCCACGTACCGCCTGGAAGCCGCCGTCGCATGAACGCCCTGCACAACCTCGATCTTTTCGCCCAGGCCACGCTGTCCATCGTGCTGGAGGCCGTGCCGTTTTTGCTGCTCGGGTCCGTGGCCTCGGGGCTGGTCGAGGCCTACGTGCCCCGCGACCGCCTGGCCCGGCTCCTGCCCAAGGGCC
>JAEZEM010000233.1 GCA_023417745.1 Pseudomonadota bacterium | reverse complement strand
GGGCTTCCTCCTGCTAGGGATTGACCTCTTTCGAGGTTGCCGTTGATCATACAGTTAAGCCTTCCGTCGCCGTTGTAAAGTGAATTTTTGATGAAATCGTCACCCGGGGATCATTTCCCCACAAACTCACCCGCTGTCCGTCCGCGCCCGTAAGATCGGCCGGCAAGACCACCCCGGCTGCCTTGCGCCGCCAAGGCCCCGGGACGGCAAGAAAAAGGCGCGTGCCGTCGGTCCGGCCGGCGACCTCCACGGCCTTGCCCCGGCGGTCGCGCACCAGCGCCCGGCAGGTCCCGGCGGCCAGAGGCCGGGAACAATGAACCACCAGCCGGCCGGCCTCCAAGGACAGGTCCACGGGCCGAGGAGCCTCGGTATAGCCCGGCGCCGGGTCGGTCGGCACACAGAAAACAAAAGGCGGACACGGGGCCGGCGCGCCGGCCGGCTGGGCCGCGCCGGACACGGCCAGGGGCGGGCTATGCCAGTCGTAGTCCCCGGCCCAGTCGGCCCCGGCGGCCAGCCGCACGGGCACGGCCGGCAAGGGCGGCCCGGAAAGCCGCAAATCGCCGGCAAAAGGGGCGCGAAAATGCAGCTCCGGGACCACCCGCCCGGCCGTTTCGAACCCGGCCGGCCCAAAGCCCGCCGGCCAGGGCCGGTTGGTCAGATCGCCGTCAAACACGATATGGTCGCCGGCCGGATCGTTCAGAAACTCGGCCGAGGCCACGAACGACGGCCCAGGCTCGGCCATGGGCGGCACGCAGCCAAAGCTTTCGGGATCGGCGGTCAGCGGCGACGGGGCGCACGGATCGGGGCAGGAGGCCGGGAACGGGCACGGCGGGTCGGGATCGTAACCGCGAAGATCGGCCGGGGTGCAAAAAAGCACCACGTTGTCGACATGGCGCAGGTTCCTGGTGCGGCCTTCCTTGATGAGGTTGGCCCGCAGGAAATAGGTGTTAAAGGCGGCCAACACCGGCCGGTCCGGCGTGCCGCCCTCGCTGTCGTACTTGTAGACCGCGCCTCCGGTGTTGTCGCCCTCGGGCAGACCGGGCTTGTCGTTGAAATAGCCGGTGTTGCCGCAGTAATACCAAAAGCCGCCAGCCACGTTGTCCATGGAAAACCAGGCGTGGGCATTCACGATGCGGTTGTCCCGGATATACCAGTTGACGGCCGTGCGCTCGGGCTCCACCGGATTGTCGCGAAGCCGGTGAAAACGGTTGCCGGTGATCTCCACGTTGTGGTTGAGCCGGCCACCTTTGCCGGCATTGGCCTTGAGGCGAAGCCCGTTGAAGGCCGTGCACAGGGTGTTGTGGCGGAAAACCAGGCTCCCGGAGATGTCCACCGAGCCGAAAAACCCGCCGTTGTAGTAGTAATAGCCGGTCTCGTCCTCGCGCTTGACCGCTTCCCAGGTGATGTCGCGCCACAGCGCCCCGGTGGGGTCCTGACGCCAGCGACAGCCTTCGATAAGGATGTGGTGGCTGCGCTCGCCCCGGGCGAAGACCACGTAGCGGCCGTCAAAAGCCCGCACGTTGCGCACCGTGACGTAGCGGCTGTGCTCCATGAAAAGGAAACACGGCCAGCAGCCGGCCACGTCGAAATTCTCGAAAACCACCCACTGGCTGTCGAAGAGCTTGAAAAAGGCGAACTGGTCGGCCGTGGGCAACCGGGCGTCGGCGATCTCGGCCTTGCCTTCGCCGTAAAAGGCCGTGGTCGGCCCAAAGCCTCGGATGGTCAGCGGCGCCTCCTCGCTGCCGGCGAACCCCCGGATTTCCACCGGAAAGGCCTCGGCCAGGGCCGGATTGTCCGGGTCGATGCGGGTGGGCGGGAAAAAGGCCCCGGGCAACAGCTGCACCACGTCGCCGGGCCGGGCCGCGGCCACGGCGTCGGCCAGGGGCAGGGTGTCGCGCAGCTCGCCGTCGTAGAAACGCCGGTCGCCCCGGCAGGTGGCGTAGATGGTGGTCATGGAGGCACTCCTTCCGTTTGTAAATATATGTAATTCTATTTCACAAATACACGCCACCCGCAAGCCTTATCCTCCTGCCGCGTTGACAAGGCCGGAAGCATCGGCAACCCTCCCCCGAACATCCCGCGTTCGGCCGCGCCAAAGGAGTTCGCCATGACCAAGCCTCTGCCCCATGTCCTCGTTACCCGGGCCATTCCCGAGGCCGGGCTGGATCTGCTACGCCAACACGCCACCGTCTGGGTCAACCCCGAGGACCGGCCCTTGACCCGCGACGAACTCCTGGCCCGGGCCAAGGACGCCGACGGCGTCATCGGGCTTTTGACCGACCGCATCGACGCCGGCTTTTTTGACGCCTGCCCCAAACTTCGCGGCTACGCCAACTACGCCGTGGGCTACGACAACATCGACGTGCCCGAGGCCACCCGCCGGGGCCTGCCCGTGTCCAACACCCCGGACGTGCTGACCCAGGCCACGGCCGAGCTGGCCTTTGCCCTGATCCTGGCCACGGCCCGCCACATCGTGGCCTCGGACGCGGTGCTGCGCTCGGGCGGCTGGCCGGGCTGGGGGCCCCTGCAATTTATCGGCGCGCAACTGGCCGGGAAAACCCTGGGCATCTACGGCCCGGGCCGCATCGGCCTGGCCGTGGCCCGGCTGTCGCGCGGCTTTGACATGAAGGTCATCGCCTGCGGCGGGCGCAAGCCCAACGAGGCGCTGGTGGCCGAATTCGGAGCCGCCTACCTGCCCTTCGAGGAGTTCCTGGCCGCCGCCGACGTCATCAGCATCAACGCGCCCCTGACCGAAACCAGCCGCCACGCCTTTAACGCCGCCGCTTTTGCCCGCATGAAGCCGACCGCCGTCCTGGTCAACACCGGGCGCGGTCCCATCATCGACGAGGCCGCCCTGGTCGTGGCCCTGCGGGAAGGCCGCATTGCCGGGGCGGGCCTGGACGTCTACGAATTCGAGCCGCGTCTGGCCGAGGGTTTGGCCGAACTGGCCAATGTCGTCATCACGCCGCACATCGGCTCGGCTACCACGGAAGCCCGCGAGGGCATGGCCGTGCTGGCCGCCCAAAACCTCGTGGCCATGCTGGAGGGCGCCACGCCGCCCACCTGCCTCAACCCCGAGGTCCTCGTCCGAACTTGACATTTTTCGCAATTCTGGAGCATCCCCAATGCGGCCCGGCCCCGCTTCGCCGGACCGAAGGAGCCGTCATGCGTCTGCGCGAACTGATGCGAACCAACCTCTCCCGGGCCCGCCGCGACACCCCCTTTGGCGAGCTGGTCGCCGCCCATCGCCGCCGCGATTCCCGGCTGGTCTATGTGGTGGACGAAGCCGACCGACTGGTCGGCGTAATCAGCTGCTACGACCTGCTGCGGGCCGCCCTGCCCTTTTACGTGGATTCGGGGCTGGCCCGGGCCCTGCCCGAGGACGATACGGTGGTGCGCGACGGCTTCGCCGCCGCCTGCCGCGACAAGACCGCCGGCGACGTCATGACCAGCCGCCTCGTCACCGTTTCCCCGGACGACACCGTGTTCGCCGCCGAGGCTTATTTCGCCGAAGGCCGCCACAACGTCCTGCCCGTGGTCGATGCGACGGGCCGGGTGGTCGGCGAGGTCACCCGGCGCACCATTCTCGTGGTTTTGGCCGGTTCCTGCGGCCTGTAGCATCCCGGAGACCCACCCATGTTCTGGATCGCCACCGCCATTTTCGTCGCCGCCTACGCCGTCATTGTTTCGGAAAAGATCAACAAGACCAAGGTGGCCCTTTTCGGCGCGGCGCTCACCCTGGCGACCAAGGTGCTCACCCAGCACGACGCCCTGCACGACGCCGACCTCGGCGTCGACTGGAACGTCATCTTCCTGCTTATTTCCATGATGATCATGGTCAACATCATGACCAAGACCGGCGTCTTCCAGTACGTGGCCGTGCGGGCCGCCAAGATCGCCCGGGGCGAACCCTTTGCCATCATGGCCATCCTGGCCGTGGTCACGGCCCTGGCCTCAGCTTTTCTCGACAACGTCACCACCGTGCTGCTCTTGGCCCCGGTGACGCTGCTGGTGGCCAAGGAACTGGAAATCGATCCCGTGCCCTTTCTCATCACCGAGGCACTGGCTTCCAACATCGGCGGCACGGCCACGCTGATTGGCGACCCGCCCAACATCATGATCGCCTCCAAGGCCGGCCTCGACTTCATGGACTTCATCGTCCACCTCACCCCGGCCATCATCATCGTCATGGTCGCCTGGATGTTCGCCTGGAAAATCGTCTTCGGCAAACGCCTGCACGTGGGCGCGGCCCAAAAGGCTCGCATCCTGGCCATGGACGAGGGCGCGCTCATCCGCGACCCGGCTCTGCTCAAAAAATCCGGCACGATCCTGGGCCTGACCATCCTGGGCTTTACCCTCCACGGCTTTCTCGGCTTTGAGCCGGCCACCATCGCCCTGCTCGGGGCCTCGACCTTGCTGCTCATTTCCGGCGAAGACCCGCAGCAGGTCTTCGAGGAAGTGGAGTGGCCGACCATCTTTTTCTTCATCGGGCTTTTCATCATCATCGGCGGCACGGTCAAAGCCGGACTCATTGAGGTCTTTTCCCAGAAGGTCATCGCGCTCACCCACCCCACCAAGGACTCCATGCTGGTGCTGTCCATGGTCATGGTCTGGTTTTCCGGCATCGCCTCGGCCATCGTGGACAATATCCCGTTCGTGGCCACCATGAATCCGCTTCTGGCCGAGCTGGCCGACAAGGTCCTTGGCCCGGAAACGGGACTCACCGGGCCGGCCCTGTACACCCACCCCACCATGCTGCCGGTCTGGTGGTCCCTGGCCCTGGGGGCCTGCCTTGGCGGCAACGGCACGGCCATCGGCGCTTCGGCCAACGTCATCGTGGTCGGGCTGTCGGAAAAGGCCGGCCACAAGATCAGCTTCGCCCGCTTCTTCAAGTACGGCGCGCCGGTGACGCTGGGGACCATCGCCATCTCCATGGGCTACATCTACTTGCGCTACTACGTCCTTGGCTGGTAGCCGGCAGTCCATGAACGACGCCATGCGGCCCGCCGGCCGGTTCCTGGCCGGGCTGGCCTTGTGCGCCCTGGCCGTCCTGGCCTTTTGGGACGTGCCGCGCAGCGGTCCCACGGCCAGCGACGACCTGACCTACGAGCGTGCCGTGCTCGAAGGCCGCATCGGGGCCTTCAGCGCCGAGCTGGCCGCCGGCTCGGGCCGGTTCCATCACTATCTCCACGTGGGCCTGACGAGCCTGGCCTACCGCATGGACAGCCCGCCCCTGCGTCGGGCCGTGGCCCTGGCCGGATTTCTGGGCGTCATCATTGCCCTGGCCGCCCTGGCCGCCCGGCTCTCGCGCCGCCCGGAGCTGGGCCTTCTCGTCGCGACCCTGGCCCTGGGCCTGTATCAGGACAACTGGCACCACAACATCCTGACCGCCTATCCCTTTGTTTTCGATTCCGGGATGCTCTGCCTGCTTACGGCCGCCTACGCCCTGGTCCGTCGGGCCGAAACCGGTCGGACGGGCTGGCTCGTCGTGGCCAACCTGGCCCTGTTCCTGTCGTTTGCCCATTTCGAGGCCTTTGTCGCCTACGTCCCGGTCCTGGCCGGGCTGGTCTGGCTGACCACGCCGGGCGGCTCGCGGCAGCGCCTGCGCGCCCTTGTCCCGGCCTTTGCCGTGCTGCCGGTCTACGCCGCCGTCTACCTCGGCTACCGCCTGACCCACCCCAGCCAGTACGCCGGCAACGCCCTGGACCTCACCAGCCCGGCGGCCATCCTCAAGACGGCCTGGGCCTACAGCCGGCCGGCCCTGCCGCTTGGCGGGTTCGCCTTCAACCTCGAATACGTCAACCGCTTTCCCCAGTTCTCCAAGGCCTATGTCCTGTCCTTTGGCCAGTACCTGTCGGAGCTGGCCGCCAACCTGTCCCTGCTTGCCCCGGCCTGGGTCGCCCTGGCCCTTCTGGCCGGCGGCCTGACCGCGTATTGCCTGGACCGGGCCGCCCGGAGTCGCCTGCCCTGGCTGGCCTGGCTCCTGTGCGCCTTTGCCGTGGTCTGCCCCAATGCGCTTATCGCCCTGTCGCCCAAGTATCAGGAGCCGGCCGCCTCCGGGTTGGCCTGGTACGTGACCACCACCTTTTCCTTCTACGCCGTGGCCGTGCTGCTGGCCCTTGGCGGCCTGGCCCTGGCCGGACGTTTGCCGGCCAAGCCCCGGCGCATGTTGGCCGTCGGACTGGGGCTGGCCGTGGGGCTGACCGCTCTGGTCAACGCCTCGGTCAACGCTTCGGTGCGCGACTCCAAGATCGCGGCCGGGGCGCGCTGGCGGGTTGCCGCCCTGGCCTGCCAGAGCCGACTGATTGCCGGCCTGCCCGAGGGCGCGCGCCTTATTGCCCCGGACCTGTTTGCCGCCGTCAACACCGAACTGGTCGGCCCGGACTACTGGCCGGCCTATTTCCGCGCCCACGCCGGCCGGGGGCTGACCGTGGCCTCGGGGCTGGAGCAGGCCGACCCGGAAAAAGCGCCCGTCTACGTGCTGCGCCGCCTGTCCGGCCTCCTGGATCGGGACACGGCCCTGGTCCTGGCCCGGGTGACCGGCCTGGGGCCGGCCCCGGCCGATCCTTACGCCGCCGCCCCGGATGCGCCGACCCTGTTGGCCGGCCAAGCCGTGGTGGCCATGGACGCGGCCAACCGTTTTTATGATCTCGTTTTCCGCGACGCCTCGGGCTGGCGGATCGCGCCCCTGGCCGTCGGCGGCGGCCGGTTTTCGCGCACCGACATCACGGGCGACCGGCTTTCGCCGGCCTCCATGGCCAGGCTTCCGGCCCGCGGCCTGACCACGGGCGAGGCCGCCCCGGTGTTCCTGCGTTTCGGTCAGGGTTTTTCCGCCCCCGAACGGTCCGTCACCGGCGACGTAGCCTGGGCCGGCGACACGGCCGAACTGACCCTGGTCAACGACACCCCGGCCGTGGCCCGGGTGACGCTTACGGCCACGGCGGCGGCCTCCGCGCCGGTCACGGTGGCCATTGCCGGCGCGCCGCTGCCGGGCGGCGCAACCATCGACTGTTCCGCCCTGGTCACGCCCCTATCCCTGCCGCTGGCCCTGCCGCCGGGCCGCCACGTCCTGACCCTTCGCAGCCTGCCGCCGACCGGCGCGGAAAAACGCTTCGGCTTCATCGACGCCCGCCTCGTCCCGCAAGTGCCCGCGCCCTGACTCCATTATTGCTGGAGTAATCGCCGCCAACTCCACGGGCTGGCGACCGCCCGAACCGCGTCTTCACAAAATATCCTGCTGTGTCGGGGTGTTCCTTGTTTTTTCTGCTTTGGCACAGCCTATGCTTTTCTCTTGGGCAAGAGACGCTCGGAAACCCAAAGCAACTTTACATACCCAGGAGAAACGCCATGCTGACCGCCATCCGCCAGTTCATCCGTGACGAAGAAGGCGCCACCGCAGTGGAATACGGCCTCATGGCCGCCCTCATCGCCGCCGTCATCATCACCGCCGTCACCTCCATCGGCACCAAGCTCACCACCACCTTCAACACCGTTGCCGCCTCGCTTGGCAGCTAAATTTCGCCCGCTTCGCGAAGCCAAAGGGCCGTCCTCACCACGAGGACGGCCCTTTTTGTTTACTGCCCCCGCCAGTCGACTCGCCCCGCCAGCGCCGGAAACCGACGAGGCCCATGGACGAATCCTCCTTGGCTGGCGCTCTTCCCGCTGGACTCCCTGGGGCCTGGCTCGCTTCCGGTTACCTTACTTCCGGCCGACTCCTGTTCAGTCAACGCCCACTACGGTCCGGCCAGGTTGCCGCCTGTCCGGTCGCCCTCCACAAAGTGCCCGGTGACTCCATTTCTGCTGGAACGCTGCTCCCAAAATCCACGTCTCCTGGCCCGAGCAGTACTCTATAAAAAATTAAACTTAATAATTTCATGATATTGAACTCGCAAATCAGTTTGGCACGCGCTCTGCTTAAGGAAAGGCACGAGACGCACAGGAACCCAAAACAACTTTACATACCAGGAGAAACGCCATGCTGACCGCCATCACCCAGTTCATCCGTGACGAAGAAGGCGCCACCGCAGTGGAATACGGCCTCATGGCCGCCCTGATCGCCGCCGTCATCATCACCGCCGTCACTTCCATCGGCACCAAGCTCACCGCCACCTTCAACGACGTCGCCGCCTCGCTCGGCAGCTAAATTTCGCCCGCTTCGCGAAGCCAAAGGGCCGTCCTCACCCCGAGGACGGCCCTTTTCGTTTGCCGAGCGCCCGACATTTTGGCATCCCGAAAGGACAGGAGACCGCCCCATGGACGTCAACACCCACCAGCGCATCGATCCCGGCCTGTGCGGCCGGCCCGAAACCCTGGAGCCTGGGCTGGCCCGAGTGGCCCTCACCGCCCTGCCGGTCATGGCCGCCGACGACCGGGAGCTTGTCCACGGCGGCTTCGTCTTCGGCCTGGCCGACTACGCCGCCATGCTGGCCGTAAACGACCCCAACGTGGTCCTTGGCGCGGCCGAGGTCCGCTTCACCGCCCCGGTCGTGGTCGGCGAGACGCTTCTGGCCGAAGCCAAGCTGACCGAAACCGCCGGCAAGAAACGGCTTGTCGCCGTCACCGTGCGCCGGGGCCAGGACGCCGTCTTCACCGGAACCTTCACCTGCTTCGTACCGGAAAAACACGTCCTCGACCGGTAGCCCGCCCGCGCGCTACAAGGCAAAAGGCCGGCCGATTTTCCAACCGCGCCGCAAACTGCGCGAAATCCGTTCTCCAGCCCGCGCCATGGGCCAAGCCGACACGACGAGCCCCTGGAAACCAGGCCGCCCCAAACCGTCCACGCCTGGCCCACGCCCCGGAAAGGCGGCCCGGCCAGGACGTCAGCCAGGAGGAACGCCATGAGCTTTGTGCTGCAAAAGCCGTCCCCGGCCGCCGAACAACCCCGCTTCGACTGCATCTTCTGCAACCGCCCGGCCCTGGTCTCCTCCGAGGCCGGGCGAGCCGACGAAGCCCGCATCGTGGAGGTCTTTTGCCGCCACTGCGGCTCCCGAAAAACCATGGCCACGCGCCTAAGCGCCGACGGAACCCGCTGGGAACCGGCCGACTGACCGACGTCGACGCCTTCGTCCGGCCCGTCGCGTGTTTTTTCACGCGAAAAGCCCTCTCCCCCTGCCCAAGCGTCCGGGCTTGTGCTATGGCTGGCCCTAACCGCCAACCACCGCCAAGGAGGGACCCCCATGAAACGCGCCTTGCTCATGCTCGTCGTGCTCTTGACCATGCTGGCCCTGGCCGGGACGGCCCATGCCTGGAAAAAACCGCCGTTTAAAAGCGTCGACAAAAACGGCGACGGCTTCATCGTCTACGAGGAAATGGTGGTCTTCAATTCCGGCCTGACCGTGGAAGCCTTCGCCATCATCGACCTCAACAAGGACGGCAAGATCGACCCGGCCGAATACGCCGCCATGGGCGGCAAGACGGTCAAGGGCAAGGCGGCCAAGCCCTGGTGGCGCTGCTCGTCCAAGGACGGCGTCATGCTCTACAAGCAGGGCACGGACCTGCTTGTGGCCGGCAAGAACGCCGAAGCCGCCGCCGCCCTGCGCCAGGCCCTGACCAAACCCCTTTGCGTGGATTACTTAAGCTACGCCTATTACAACCTCGGCGTCGCCTGCATGCGCCTTGGCGACGCGGCCTGCGCCAAGGCCAATCTGGACAAGGCCCGGGCGCTTAACGTCAACAACACCGTGCCGGACAACCAGTTCGGCCTGGAAGGCTGGCCCCGCAAGCCCGGCGTGATCGGCAAATAATCCCCCGCGCCTCGCGGCGGCCCGGGGGCACATTCCCCGGGTCGCCGCGACAAGGCCAGCGCCCAGCCGCGCCTGGAGACGGCCCGGCCCGCTCTCAGGTCCTTCACGGCCCGCTCCCCTCCCCACAGCCGGGTCCCCGGCCCCGCGTTCAGGCTCCTTCGCCCCGTCGCCCCTTGACAGTTCCTGGCCGCGTGGTCATCCCAAAGGGCGAGCGGCCGCATCGCCGCGCGCTCCGGAGGACTCCTTGGGCAACGTGCTCATCATCGACGACGACCAGACCATCCGCGACGCCCTGGCCCGGGTCGTGGACCGCCTGGGCCATACCCCCACCCTGGCCTCCACCCTGGCCGAAGGCCTGCGCCGCGCCGACCAGGACGAGGTGGACGTGGTCTTTCTCGACGTGCGCATGCCCGACGGCAACGGCCTTGACGCCATCACCGACATCCGCCGCTCGCCCTCCAAACCTGAAGTCATCGTCATCACCGGCTGGGGCGATCCCGATGGGGCCGAACGGGCCATGCGCCAAGGGGCCTGGGAGTACATCGAAAAGCCCCCCACCGTGAAAACCATGACCGCGCCCCTGGTCAGCGCCATGGAACACCGGCTGCGCGGCCGGGCCAGCGCCAGGACCGTCTTCCGTTTTCCCGGCATCCTTGGCGGCAACCCCGCCCGCACCGCCTGCCTGGAACAGGCCGCCCGAGCCGCCGGCAGCGACGTCAACGTGCTGCTCACCGGCGCGACAGGCACCGGCAAGGAGCTCTTCGCCCGGGCCATCCACGACAACAGCCCGCGCCACGCCGCCGCCTTCGTGGTGGTGGACTGCGCCGCCCTGCCGGCCACCATCGTCGAAAGCGTGCTTTTCGGCTCGGAAAAAGGCGTCTACACCGGCGCGGATCGCCGGCGCGAAGGCGTGTTGCTGCGCGCCCACGGCGGAACGCTGTTTCTTGATGAAGTAGGAGAGATGCCGCTGTCGGTGCAAAAGGCTTTCCTGCGCGTGCTCCAGGAACGCCGACTGCGGCCGGTCGGCGGGCTGGAAGAGGTCCCCTGCCGCTTCCGGCTGGTGGCCGCCACCAACCAGGACCTGGACGGCATGGCCAAGCAGGGCCTTTTCCGCGAGGATCTGCTCTTTCGCCTCCAGGGCGTGGGCATTGAGCTGCCGCCCCTGGCCGGACACCCGGACGACATCCTGGAACTGGCCGCCCACTTCGCCGCCGAGGCCGCCAAACGCCAGGACCTGCCGCCAAAGCCCCTGTCGGACGATTTTTCCCGGTCGCTTCTAGCCTATCCCTGGCCCGGCAACATCCGAGAACTCAAAAACACCATGGAAGGCTGCCTGGCCCTGGCCCAGACCGACGACGCCCTGCTCCCCGTGCACCTGCCCCTGCACATCCGCGTCCTGGCCGCCCGTAACCGGGTCGTCGGCCGGGCCGCCGACGCCCCGCCCTCGCCGGCCGAGCCGGCCCAGATCGACCTGCCCGCCGCCACGGCCCTGCCCACCTTCCGCGACTACCGCGACGGCCGCGAGGCCCGCTACCTGCGCGAACTCTCCGCCCGCCACGGCGGCGACGTCAGCCGGATGCTCGACGTCTCAGGCCTGTCGCGCTCGCGCCTTTACGCCCTGCTCAAGAAATACGGCATCCCGGCCGCCCGGGCTTGAGCCGCTTTTTTTACCGAGGCTAAAGAGCGCCCCCCCGGTCTCCGATGAGTCGTAAAAGGGGAATTGCCCCGGCCGGCAAGGACGCTGGCCGAGAGCCTCCCCAGGCGGCGGGGCTGCGTGAAGTATCTGCTTATCTTCATCGTCATCATCGGCATCGTGACCTACATCTTCCTTGGCGCGCCAGGCCCCAAGGAAGAGGACGCGCACATGGCCGACCGCCGCGAACAGGTCTGGGAACGCATCGCCTACCTGGAACACCGACGCCGCGACATGCTCGCCGAGGCCCGCAGCAACCAGATGGCCACCGGCCCGTCCCGCAGCCGCCTGACCTCGCGCGGGGCCTACTACGCCGGCTACCGCGACGGCTTCAACCAAGGCTACTACGAAGGCAGCTTCCTCTCCGCC
>JAEZEM010000167.1 GCA_023417745.1 Pseudomonadota bacterium | reverse complement strand
GGTCGCGGGCCTGGACGTCGGCTCGCGGGCCATCAAGCTGGTGGTGCGGCGGCAGGGGGAGGTCGTCCTCTCCCGCCGCCTGCCCACCACCTTCGACCCGGCCGGCCAGTTGCGGGAACTCTTCGCGGACGGCGTGCCCGAGCGTTTGGCCGTCACCGGCTACGGCCGGGAACTGGTCCGAGAGCTTTACCCCCAGGCCCGGACCGTCACCGAGATCAAGGCCCACGCGCTCGGGGCCGGCAGCCTTTTTCCCCGGGCCGCCACCCTGCTCGACATCGGCGGCCAGGACACCAAGGCCATAGCGCTGTTGCCCGGCGGCCGGGTCGGCCGTTTCGAAATGAACGACCGCTGCGCCGCCGGCACGGGCAAGTTCCTGGAATACGTGGGCACGGCCTTCGGGCTGTCGGTCGAGGCCTTCGCCGCCCTGGCGCTCACCGGCGACGATCCGCCGCTTATCAGTTCCATGTGCACGGTCTTTGCCGAGACCGAGGCCACCACGCTCATGGCCCGGGGCGTATCCCAGGCCAACATCGCCCTTGGCCTGCACAAGGCCGTGGCCGGCCGCACCCTGGCCATGCTTACCCGGGTGGGCCTGACCGCGCCCGTGGTCTTTGTCGGCGGCGTGGCCAAAAACCCCTGTCTCGTCCGGCTGGTGGCCGAGGCCGTGGGCGGCGAACTGCTCGTGCCCGAGAGCCCGGACATGACCGGCGCTTTGGGCGCGGCCTTGTGGCTGGCTTCCGAGACGGCCTGACGCATTCCCCTTTCCTCGCTTTTGTCCCCGCTGCGCCCGTGCCGACAACAGACCTCGGCGCGGGCGTTTTCCCGCCTGTCTGGCCGTCGACGGCCGCCCCGCGTTGCCGAAAGCGCATCACCCAGCCGGCGACGACTGCTTCGCCCGTCATTAGTTTCAGTTAAAAATATTTTACTTTTTGTAACTTGTTTTCCCCAAAGCCCGGGCATAGACCGGCCCCGTAACGCTTCCGGTACGCCGCCGGAAGCCTGGGGCACGACGATGGCTGTTTGCTCGAACCCCATGTTTGACTGGAGGAAGAAAGAAATGAAGACCATGAAAAGCTTGGCCCTGACCGCCGCCCTGATCCTGGGCGCGACGACCCTGGCCCATGCCGCCACGGAAGTGAAGATGACCGGCGACGCCCGCGTCTACGGCAACTTCTTCGATGGCCGCAACTTCACCGGCTGGAACAAGAACGGCACGAAGACCGAAGACAACTTTGAAATCTGGGAGCGCTTCCGCCTGCGTTCGGATTTCGTCGCCAATGAAGGCGTGAAGTTCCGTTTGGGCATCAAGGTGGAAGACACCTGGGGCCACGGCACCTTTACCGCCGCCAACCCCGACACCGCCGTCCAGGTCGATCTGGCCTACCTGCAGTTCAAGTACCCGGGCACCGACATCGAAATCACCGCCGGTCTCCAGGACGTGAACCTGCCGCAGTCCAGCCTGTTCTACATGAACCCGGTGTGGTCCGACAAAATGGCCGCCCTGACCATCCAGGCTCCGCTGATTGAGAACACCATGTCGGTGCTGGCCGGCTTCGGTCGCCTGATCGACACCAACCGCACCTACGACACCACCACCACCCAGGTGGCCGACGAACTCGACGCCTACTTCCTGGCCCTGCCCATCACCATGGAAGGCTTCAAGGCCTCGCCCTGGGGCATGTTGTCGGTCGTGGGCCGCAATGCCGACTACTCCTACAAGGACACCACCGACGTGGCCGAGTGGGGCAACAACTTCAACAACACGCTGATGTCGGCCGCAAGCTCGGTCAACAAGACCAACGCCACGGCCCTTGGCCGCTGGAAGAACGACCAGAATCCCTACTTCTGGGTCGGCGGCGCCTTTGAGGTGACCGCCCTTGATCCGGTGAAGTTCTATGCCGACGTCATCTACGGGTCGGGCGCCACGGGCGACACCAAGGCCGCCAAGCGCCAGGGCTGGATGGTCGACGGCGGCGTGGAATACACCGGCTTCGACGTGGTCACCCCCAAGGCCTTCGCCTTCTGGTCCACGGGCGAAGACAAGTCCACCCGCAACGGTTCCGAACGCATGCCCTACATGCGGTCCTACTGGGGTCCGGGCAACAGCTTCCTGTTCGACAACAGCCAGGAACTGGGCAAGGGCTCGAACATGTACGTGTCGCCCGTGGGCAACTACGGCCTCGGCGCGTCCCTGGACAAGATCAGCCTGATGGACAACCTGACCAACCGGCTGACCTTCGTCTACATGCGCGGCAACAACTCGGCCCAGGCCATCCGCTACGCGCGGCTGTACTTGAGCGACAGCTACTTTGCCATGGGCCACGACCTGACCACCAACGAGTACCTCATGGGCCTGAACTTGGACACCAAGTACATGATCTATGAAAACCTCGCCGCGGTCATGGAAACCGGCTGGGCCCACGGCCAGTTCCAGGAGAGCGTCTGGGGCCACCGCCTGGTGCACCAGGCCAACTCCATGGGCGACAACGCCTGGAAGATGGCCCTGGGTCTGACCTACAAGTTCTAGCAGACGACAAGCCATCGGCGCGCGAGGGGGGAGTCTTCGGGCTCCCCCCTTTTGCTTGGCCGGCCGCGCGGGGCCGCGTTGCGCAAAAAAAAGGCGGCCCGGCCCAAGCCGAACCGCCGCTCGCGGACCGAGGCCGCACGGCCTCCTGGCTATTCGAACTCGATTTCCAGATCGTCCTCGCAAAAATCGAACTTGGTGGCCTTGGCCTCGGAACCATCGGCGTACACCACCTTGATCCACTGTTCGCAGTCTTGGTTGTTGGTGTGCTTGGCCCAGACCAGCTTGGCGGTGCGCCCGGGTTCGATCATCGTGCCGATGTCGAACGATCCCCAACTGCCGCCGGCTTCGCGCACGAGCACCTTGGTGATGCCGACAGCGGACTTGTTGTGGACCTTAAACGAGTAGTCTCCTGCTGCGGCGCTGCCGGCTTGGGAGAAGACGGCCAAGGCCGCGACGCCAAGCACAACAAAGAACGCTTGTTTCCACCATGCAACCATGCCGACTCCTTTTTCCTGTTGCGTTGCCAAGATGTTTCTCGACAAACAAAACGTCTAAAACACACTCTAGAAGTAGAGTATATTGAACATTTCCTGTCTCGCGTCAAGACGGCAGCCCGAAGCAACACTTCGGATTTCCTGACAATCGTGAAATATTGCATTGCAACACAATGGCCATTTCATCACCATTTTCCCAAGAAACAAAACACGCGCGCGTATTCCGCTTCACCCCTTCACATCCTCTCACGCCTGCTCGCGCCTCCTCGCCCTGTCGCCGCTTGCGGAAGAAGCCGCGCCGTCGGCGTCCTGACCGGATTGCAGGCCTCCCGCGCCAAGGGCAGCCGCCCCTTGCGCCCGTGCTCCCCTTGTGGTTGACGCCGCGCCGTTGCCGTCGCACACTGCCCCCGGCGGCGGCCGCTTTCCGGCCGCTGCCGCAACATCAGTGCAAAGGAGGCCGCCATGGCCAAAGAGATCGTCGTCGCCGAGGGTTCTTCGCCCCCCATCGGCCCCTATTCCTTGGGCGTGTGGGCCGGGGATCTCCTTTTTGTGTCCGGCCAGACCCCCATCGACCCGGCGACCGGAACCGTGGCCTCGGACAACGTCGCCGAACAGGCCCACCAGACCATCAAAAACGTGCGCGCCATTCTCCAAGCCGCCGGCCTGACCCTGGACAATGTGGTCAAGGCCACGGTCTTTATCAAGAACATGAACGACTTCGCCGCCATAAACGAAGTCTATGCCAGCTATTTCCAAAAGCCTTACCCGGCCCGTTCCTGCGTGGAAGTGGCCCGGCTGCCCCGCGACGTGCTGGTGGAGATCGAAGTGGTGGCTGCGCGCTGACCCTTGACTTTGCGGGCCTGCCCGTGGATTTTTAAAGTTTCCGTGCATTCGCGGGGAGGTTTGATGAACGAGCCCAAAAACGCCGAGAGCGGCGGGAAGCGGTTCCGGGCGGCCCGCAT
>JAEZEM010000034.1 GCA_023417745.1 Pseudomonadota bacterium | reverse complement strand
CGGAAACGGCGCTCATGACCACCTACCGCATCGTCGAAACCGGCTTCGTGGAGTCGCTGGTGGCCATCTACGACCCGACCGGGCTGCCGCTTTTGCGGGAAAACCTGGAGCAGGGCCAGCGCCGGCTTTCGGCCATCTTTCCCGAGGCCCGACGCTGCCATCTGGACTACAGTCGCGACGACCCGGCCTTGGCCCGGGCCTTTTTCAACGTCAATTCGCCGCCGGACCTCATCCGGGCTCGCGGCATGGAGGAGGGGGCATGACCGGCACCTCGGGCAAGGCCCTTCGCGACGGGCGCGGCCGCGCCGTCAGTTATCTGCGGCTTTCCGTCACCGACCGCTGCAACCTGGCCTGCATGTACTGCCGGCCCAAGGAAAGTTTCACCTTCATCGGCCACGACAAAATCCTGCGCTACGAGGAGATGCTCGACCTCGTGGGGCTGGCCCGGGACATGGGCATCACCAAGCTGCGCCTGACCGGCGGCGAACCCTTTGCCCGGCGCGACTTCATGAGCTTTGTCGCCTCCATTCGGGAGCGCTACCCGGAAATGGACCTGCGCATCACCACCAACGCCACGATGCTGGCCGGCCGCCCGGCCATGCTGGCCAAGCTCGGGGTCAGCGCCGTCAACATTTCCCTGGACAGCCTGGATCGGGCCACCTTCGCCCGCATCACCGGCCACGACCGGTTGTCCGCCGTGCTCCAGGGCATCGACGAGTGCCTGGAGGCCGGGATTCGGGTCAAGCTCAACGCCGTGGCCCTTCGCGGCATCAACACGGCGGAAATTCCGGCCTTTGTGGCCATGGCCGAGAAATCGCCCATCGACGTGCGCTTCATTGAATTCATGCCTGTGGGCGACGGCAACCTCTGGCGGCCGGAGAACTACATTTCGGCCCAGGACGTGGTTTCCCTGGCCTCGCGCGCGGCCGCCCTCGAACCTGACGGCAGCGACCGCGCCACCGGCGGTCCGGCCCGGATGTACCGCATCGTCGGCGGGGTCGGGCGCTTTGGCGTCATTTCGCCCTTAAGCGAACATTTCTGCGACACCTGCAACCGGCTGCGGATCACGGCCGACGGCAAGCTGCGCACCTGCCTTTTCTCCACCAAGGAATACCGGCTGCGGTCCATGCTGCGCAATCCGGCCCTGGGTCTTGCCGCCGTGCGCCGGGTCATCGCCCTGGCCCTGCGCACCAAACCGCTGGGCTACGAGGTCCTTAATCCCGCGGCGGCCGGCAAGACGCGCGGCATGTCGGCCATCGGCGGCTAGCGGCGCGTTGTCGCCGGAGCAATCCATAAGGCCGTCGCAAACATGCACGCACGAATTTCGCGGATGCGGGCCTAGGGGCAGGCGTTCATGGCCCTGGACCTGACCCGCCATCTCCGTACCGAGGAGGGGGCACGCAAGTTTCTGGAGCGTCTGGCCTGGCCCGGCGGCCAGTCGGTCTGCCCACGTTGCGCTGGAACCAAGGCTTACGCCCTGGCCGAGGGCCGGGTGCGTTGCGCCGGTTGCCGCTATACTTTCCATGCCCTGTCCGGCCGTTTCGCCGGGCTGGCCGGGCTGACGCCGCGCCAATGGCTGCGCCTGCTGACCCTTTTCGCCGCCGAGGAGACCGCCCACGCCATGGCCGCCGCCCTGGGGCTGGCCTACAACACCGCCTACAAGGCCGCCACCGTGGCTCGGCTGTCCATCCTGGCCGCCAGCCTCGACGGCCGCGACATCTTAAAAAGCCCCCTTGGCGGGGAACTGGGGTCGGCCGCCCGGGCCGTGCGTCCGTCCGGCCCGGACGAACAACTCGCCGCCGTGCCCGTTTTCGGCATACTGGAGCGCGGCGGACTGGTTTTTATCGATTACCTGCCAAACCTCGGCCCCGAAGATCTGCTCCACTTCAACCGCAACTTCTCCCTGCCCCTTTCCCGCCTGGGTTCCATCGTCTACTCCGACCGCTACCTGCGATACGACGCCTTGGTGGCCTGCGGCTCGGAGATCCTGACCCGGCGTCTGGTGGAGGTCACGGGCCGCGCCCCTGCAGTCGATCCCCGCCAGGCCGGCTTTTGGCCTTACGCCCGGGAACGCCTCATTCGGTTCCATGGGGTCACGGCGGGGAAATTCCCGCTGTATCTCAAGGAACTGGAGTTCCGCTACAACCACCGCGATCAAGACATCCTGCCGATTTTGCTCGATTATATCGTTTCCTTGGTGCCAGACTTGAACTGACGCCGTCTCTTTCGTCTGGCCCGACCGCGCGCTGCGGCGCGCCCGGATCTTCACGCGTCGTCTGACCGAGTCCTTCGCCCCCCCGTTGCTCCCCGCAGGCGGGCTCTGTCCCCAGGCCGGGGCAGGGCAGCCGGCTCCAGGCAATCACGGCGGAAAAATTTCCGTCGCAACTCAGATACTCACCGTTACGACATTCGCCGTGACGCATTTATCCAGCTTTTTTTCAAGAAGATAGCTCACTTTTAGTGCCAAACCTTGACTAATTAATTTTTCTTTGACCCGTCTTGTCCCGCTTTCTACAGAGAAAGTGACTCTTCGCTTTCATGTCTATGTTATTTTTAACTTATGCTAATTTTAGCATAACAAATACGGGTCAAAGCCCGACGCCGCAAGCCTGGCGGCGGGATTGGTCAGAACGCTTAGCGGCAAGGAGACGGACCATGGAATGGAACCGGCGAGAGTTCCTCAAAATCGCAGGCGCGACCACGGCCGTGACCGCCTTTGGCGGCCTCGGCTTTGATCTGCGCCCGGCGTACGCCGAGGGGCAGGCGGCCAAGCTCAAGTTCACCAAGCAGAGCACCTCGGTGTGCTGCTACTGTTCGGTGGGCTGCGGGCTGATCTGCAGCACGGACAAGGACGGCAAGGGCCGGGTGGTCAACATCGAGGGCGATCCCGATCATCCGATCAACGAAGGCGCGCTGTGCCCCAAGGGCTCGTCCCACTACCAGCTCGGCAACAACGACCGCCGTATCCAGAAGGTGCTCTACCGCGCCCCGTACAGCGAGAACTGGGAAGAAAAATCCTGGGATTGGGCGCTCGACCGCATTGCCCACAAGGTCAAGGAAGTGCGCGACGCAAGCTTCACGACCAAGGACGCCAAGGGCCGGGTGGTCAACCGCTGCGATGGCATCGCATCGGTCGGTTCCGCCGCCATGGACAACGAAGAATGTTGGATCTACCAGGCCATGCTCCGGGCCATGGGATTGAGTTACATCGAGCATCAGGCCCGTATCTGACACAGCGCCACTGTAGCGGCTCTGGCAGAGTCGTTCGGACGCGGGGCGATGACCAATCACTGGATCGACATCGCCAACTCGGATTGCATTTTCATTATCGGCAGCAACGCCGCCGAGAACCATCCCATCTCGTTTAAATGGGCCCTGCGGGCCAAGGACAAGGGCGCGACCATCATCCACGTGGACCCGCGCTACACCCGCACGTCCCAGCATGCCGACGTGTTCGCCCGGTTGCGCTCGGGTTCGGATATCCCGTTTTTCGGGGGCCTGATCCGGTACATCCTGGCCAACAACTTGTATTTCAAGGACTACGTCGTCAACTACACCAACGCGGCCTTTATCGTCAGCGACAAGTACGACTTCAAGGACGGCCTTTTTAGCGGCTACGACGCCGAAAAGCGGGCCTACGACAAGTCGAGCTGGTCCTTTGTCCGCGACGACGCCGGCCAGATCAAGAAAGACCCGACGCTTAGGGACCCGCGCTGCGTTTTCCAGATCCTCA
>JAEZEM010000003.1 GCA_023417745.1 Pseudomonadota bacterium | reverse complement strand
TGTCGCTGAAGTACTCCTACTTCAGCACGCCGGACTATAACCTGAGCGAAGCATGGGCAGGATTAACCTACACGTTCTGATGATCAACCGGGCCATGCGCCAGGGGTTTTCCCTGGCGCTGGCCCTTGTCGCGGCCGGCTTCCTGCTGGCCTGCGTACGCCCGGCCGGTCCGGCCTCGGCCCAGTCGCGGCCCGCCGCCCAGACCGCCCCCTCACTTGCCGGCGACCGCCTGTCCTGCTGGATCGCCGACTGGGACCTGGCCCGGGGACTGGCCGAATGGCGCGCCCATCCCGGCCTGTTCGACACCGTGCGCGTCTTTGCCGCCTATTTCAACGAAGCCGGCAAACCCGCCCTGGCCCCGGACTGGGCCGCCGCCATCGGCTCCGACGTGTCCCGGGTCTTTGGCCAGACCCCGGCCTTTCTCACCGTGGTCAACGACATCGCCACCCCCACCGGCAAGGGCAACAAGCTCAAAGATCCCGAACTGGTGCGCCGCCTGGTCGGCTCCCCGGCCGCCCGCAGCGCCCATATCGCCGACCTCCTGGCCCTGGCCGGACGCTACCGCTTCGCCGGCCTGGAGATCGACTACGAAAACGTCGCCGCCGCCGATTGGCCGGACTTCTGCGCCTTTATCAGCGAACTCCACCCGGCCGCCACGGCCAAGGGACTGGCCGTCTCGGTGGTGCTCCAGCCCCAGCGCCGCTTCCTGGCCGCGCCCCTGCCGGCCGGGCCGGCCTACGTGCTCATGGGCTACAACCTTTTCGGCTCCCACTCCGGCCCCGGCCCCAAGGCCACGCCCGCCTTCCTGGCCGAGCAGGCCAGGTCGCTTCGCGCCATTGGCCTGCTGGACGCCACCGCCCTGGCCCTGGCCACCGGCGGCTTTGACTGGACCGAGGCCAAGGCCGGCAAGCAACTGAGCGAATCCGAAGCCGCCGGCCTCATAGCCCAGAAAGGGGCTGCCCCGACCCGCTCCGAACCCGACGGCTACCTTGTCAGCCGCTACCGCGACCCGGTCGGCAAGGAACACGAAGTCTGGCACGCCGACGCCGCGACCTTCGCCGTCCTCTGGCAGGCCGCCCAGAACTCCGGTTTTTCCCGCTTGGCCGTCTGGCGGCTCGGCGGCAACTCCCCGGCGCTTTTTACCTGGCTCGCCACCCTCAAACACTGATTCCCGGAGGTCTGTCCGTGCTCCGCATCGGCCACCCTATCCCAGGCGGCGTCCTCGCCTGCTTGCTGCTTCTCGCCTTGGCCACCGCCGCCTCGGCCCAAGGCCTGTCCGACGCCACTCGGGGCGTGCCGCTGCCCGGCAAAGGTCCCCGCGCCTACGTCAACCTCATCATCGACGACCTGCCCAACCTCGACCTGTGGAGTCAGCTCGCCGACGACGCCGACGCGTTGGGCATAAAAACCACCCTGGCGCTGAATACCGCCAAGGCCACGCCGGCCGACTACGCCGCCATGGCCGAGCGCGTCGCCAAAGGCCACGAAATCGCCAACCATACCCGCGACCACGTGCCCGTGGCCCCATCCGGCGTCATCAAACTCCGCTTCTATAACCCCCAGGCCAAAGCCGCCTACGCCGCCGTGGACAGCCAGGCCAAAGTCCTGCGCATCATCGTCAACGACAATCCCAACCCCCTGGTCGAACTGGATCTCACCGAAAACGGTCGCTACCCCACCCTGCGCCAGCTCACCGATGCCCTGAACAATGTGCGCGGCGTCGCGGCCGAGCTCGGCGACCCGTACTACGCCAACATCCAGTCCCGTTTTTTGGCCGAGCGCGACAAGACCGACATCTTCTTCAAAAACGGCTTCGCGCCCCTGTTCGTCGACATTCCAGCCCACGCCCGCTACGAAATCCAGGGCGCCGACGAAGACATCAGCGCCGGAATGCCCGGCTACGCCGTCAAATCCATGGTCTTCCCGTTTCTTGTCTCCGACGCCGCTTCGCGCCAGGTCACCAGCGAACTGGGACTGACCTGCGGCCGCGTCGGCACCGCCGGCAACGCCGCCCTGGGCTCGCCCGGCGGCTACGACCTCTACCGCATCTACGCCGTCAAACCCCGCGACGCCTTCGGCACCGACCCCGCCTCGCCGCAGTTTGCCGCCAAGGTCGCCAGCTTCCTCAAAAAAATCAAGGAAGTCGGCGGCGTCCTGTGCCTCTACTCCCACGGTCCCGACGAGTTCACCAACGAGCAATGGAAAGCCCTGCTGCCGCTGCTCGCCAAGGACAAGGACGTCGCTTACGTCACCCTCGGGGAATTGGGCGATTTCGTTCGAAAAACAGCTGTGTTGCGCGACGGGAAGTACTACCTGCCCCAGGCCAAGTAAGAGGCCAGGGACAGGGGGAGCAGGCGGGAGCAGGGAAAAAAGACGAGGGAAGAGGCCTGCGGAGGCCTCTTGTTCTAACGTTTCGCGCCGCTACCCCTTCACATACCCCCGCACCTGATTTCTTCCCGAGGCTTTGGCCAGGTAGAGCGCCTTGTCGGCGGCGTCGACCAGGTGGGCCACGTCGCGGGCGGCGGCCGGGCAGTCTTCGAGGAGTTCGGCCACGCCGATGCTGACGTTGATCTTGATGCCGGCGGCGAGGATCTGGCCGTCGGGGTCGCGGATGACGAAGTTGTAGCGTTCGATCTTGCGGCGGATGAT
>JAEZEM010000311.1 GCA_023417745.1 Pseudomonadota bacterium | reverse complement strand
GGTGGGGGTCTGGGGGAGGGAACCCCTTTTTTCAAAAAGGGGTTCCCTCCCCCAGTCTTCACGAAGTGACGACAACCATGCCTCATGTTTTTGAAGTGGCGGAGCTGACCCGGGCGCTGAAGGCCGTGGTCGAGTCCGAATTTCCTTTCGTCTGGGTACGCGGCCAGGTGGTGAACCTGTCGCGTCCGGGCTCGGGGCATGTCTATTTTTCCCTGCGCGACGCCGAGGCCTCCCTTGGCGTGGTCTGGTTCAAGGGCGCGCAAGCCGGGCGCGTGACGCCTGGCGGCGAGCGGTATGATCCGCTGACAGGCGAGGTGATCGAGCGTCCCCTGGCCGGGCTTCTTGCCGACGGCATGGAGGTCATGGTCGCCGGGCGTTTGACGGTCTATCCGCCGCGCGGAACCTACCAGCTCGTGGCCGAGGTGGTGCAGGAGGTCGGGGCCGGCCGGCTGTGGCTGGAATTTGAGGAGCTCAAAAAGCGCCTGGCCGCCAAGGGCTATTTCGACGCGGCCAGAAAGCGCCCCTTGCCGCCCCATCCGACCCGAGTGGCCGTGGTGACTGCCCCGGCCGGCGCGGCCGTGCGCGATTTCATTCGCATCGGCCGGGAGCGCGGGCACGGCGCGCAAGTGCGCGTCTATCCGACCCTGGTCCAGGGCGAGGCCGCCCCGGCCGGCATTGTGCGGGCCATGTTGCGGGCCGTGGCCGACGACTGGGCCGAGGTGTTGGTGCTCATTCGCGGCGGCGGCTCCCTCGAAGATTTGTGGGCCTTTAATACCGAAGACGTGGCCAAGGCGATTTACGCCTCGCCGTTGCCGGTGGTCGTCGGCGTCGGCCATGAGGTGGACGTGACCATCGCCGACATGACGGCCGACCTGCGCGCCGCCACGCCTTCCCATGCCGCCCAGCTGTTGTGGCCCGAGCGCGGGATGTTGGCCCAGCGTCTCGATGACGCCGAGATGGCCCTTCGTCGGCGGATCGGAAGCCTATTTTCCTTGCGAGAACGCGAGCTTGCCGCCCTGGCCCGGGGGCTGGCCTGGCTGTCCCCGGCCCGGCGGCTCACGCGCCTGGAAGAAGCTTTTGCCGCTGGCGAAAAGTGCCTGATGCGGGCGGGAGCCGCCCGGCTGGACGGCGTGTCGCGGCGGCTCGACGGCCTGGAAGCGCGCCTGGGCCGGCGCTTTGACCGGCAAAGCCTGGATGCCCGGGACGACGCCCTGACCCGGCGCAAGGAGCGGATCGCGGCCGCCATGCGGCTGTATCTCGCCGACCGTCAAGGTCGGCTCGACGTGGCCGCCATGCGGCTGGCCGGCCTGGACCCGGCCGCGCCACTGGCCCGGGGCTACAGCCTGACCACTGTCCTTCGCACCGGCAAGTTCCTGCGCCGGGAGAGCGATGTGCGGCCCGGCGACAAGCTCGACGTCATGGTGTATGAAGGCCGCGTTCGGGCCGTGGTGTCCCAAGACGGACCCGACGACGGAGAAAACCCGTGAGCGTGAAGGAAGAAAGCTTTGAAAAGGCGCTGGCGCGCCTGGAGCGCATAGCCGTCGCCCTGGAAGCCGGCGACGTGCCCCTGGAAAAGGGCGTGGCGCTGTATAAAGAGGGCATGGGGCTTGTGGCCTCGTGCCGCAAGCGCCTGGAAGCGGCCCGGCTGGAAATCAGCCTGGCCGGCGAGGACGGTGGGCTGGTCCCGTTTGACGTTGCCGATGAGCAGGCCCCCCGCGACGGCGGGCCGGCCGGGGAGGAGTCGTGACGGTGAAGGAACGGTTGGCCGTGATGGCCGGCGAGGTGGAAGTCTATTTGCGCGAGCGTTTCGGCGCGCGGATGCGTGAGCGCGGCGTGCCGGAAAGTCTGCTGTCCGCCATGGAATATTCGCTGCTGGCCGGCGGCAAACGGCTGCGCCCGGTCCTGTGTCTCGTTTTTGCCGAACTTTTCGACGCCGACCGGGCCAGGGTCATGCCCTTTGCCGCCGGCTTCGAGATCATTCACACCTATTCGCTCATTCACGACGACCTGCCGGCCATGGATGACGACGATCTGCGTCGGGGCCGGCCGTCCAACCACAAAGTTTTTGGCGAGGCCGGGGCCATCCTGGCCGGCGACGCGCTGCTCACTGAGGCCTTTGGCTGCATGGGCCGGGTCTGGCCCGGTGTGGCGGCCGAACTGGTGCTGCCGGCCCTGGCCGAGGCGGCCAAGGCGGCCGGCGCGGCCGGCATGGTCGGCGGCCAGGTCCTGGACATGGACTACACCGCCAGGCAGGGCGTGACCCTGGCCGAGCTGGCCCGGATGCAGGCCCTGAAAACCGGCGCACTCTTGACCGCCTCTTGCGTCTGCGGCGCGATCCTGGCCGGCGCGGGCGAGGAGGGCGTGGCCCGGGCTCGGGAGTACGGCGAGGCCGTGGGCGCGGCCTTCCAGATCGTCGACGACATCCTGGATGAGATCGGCGACGCCGCCACCCTGGGCAAGCCCGTGGGCAGCGACCGGGAACAGGGCAAAAACACCTATCCCTCCATGATCGGCCTTGACGAAAGCCGGCGGCTGGCCGAGGAACGCGTAGCCGCCGCCATTGCCGCCATTGATCCGTATGCCGGTGAAGCGGCCGAGTTTTTGCGGGATCTGGCCCGCTATATCGTGGTCCGGGTGCAGTAGTTTGCGACGACCGCCGACGCCGCAGGGCGCGACGGCCCGGATGTGAGGCCATACCGATTCCGAGACGCCAGGGCGCGCCGGCCGGCTTTCCGGCGCGAACCACAAGGATACGACCACATGACGGCAATGAGCGACGCGGCCCTGCGCATCCTGACCCGCATCAAGCATCCCCACGACGTGGCAGGGCTTACCGCCGAGGAACGCACCGTGCTGGCCGAGGAAATTCGGCAGGTCATCATCGGCACGGTGTCCATGAACGGCGGCCATCTGGCCCCGTCGCTGGGCGTTGTGGAGCTGACGCTGGCGCTGCTGACCGCTTTCGATCCCGGCCACGACAAGTTCGTCTGGGACGTGGGGCATCAGGCTTACGCCTACAAGATCCTCACCGGCCGCCAGGAAGAGTTTCACACGCTGCGCACCATGGGCGGCGTCAGCGGCTTTCCCCGTCCGGCCGAAAGCCCCTTTGACCATTTCGGCGTGGGCCATTCGAGCACGTCCATCTCGGCGGCGCTGGGTCTGGCCATGGCCCGGGACCGCAAGGGCGAGGATCACGACGTCATCGCCGTCATCGGCGACGGCTCCATGACCGCCGGGCTGGCCTACGAAGGTCTCAACCAGGCCGGCGGCTGGGGTGGGCGGCTCATTGTCATATTAAACGACAACGAGATGTCCATCTCCAAAAACGTCGGCGCGCTCTCGCTGTTTCTCAGCCGCAAGCTCAACCAGCGTTGGGTCAAGCGGCTGAAAAAAGACATGGAAAGCTGGATTGGCTCGCTGCCCTACGGCGGCGACCTCATGGGCTATGTCCGGCGCGGCGAGGAGTCGTTTAAAAGCTTTTTCACGCCCGGCATGTTGTTCGAAGCCTTCCGCTTCAACTACCTCGGCCCCATCGACGGCCACAACACCGAGCGGCTCATTGAGGTCTTCAAGGAAGTCAAGGATATCGAAGGCCCGGTGCTGGTCCACGTGCTGACCAAGAAAGGGCGGGGCTACGAACCGGCCGAGTCCAATCCCACCTATTTTCACGGCGTGGGCTGTTTCGAACCCGAGACGGGCCTTGTGGAAAAGTCCGGGGTCTGCCCGCCGAGCTACACCCAAGTCTTTGGCGAGGCGCTTCTCGCCGCCGCCAAGGCCGACAAGCGCGTCATGGCCATCACCGCCGCCATGCCCGAGGGCACTGGGGTGTCGCAATTCGCCACCGAGCTGCCCGACCAGTTCGTCGACGTCGGCATCTGCGAACAGCACGCCGTCACCTTCGCCGCCGGCCTGGCCATAGCCGGCTTTCGGCCGGTGGTCGCCATCTATTCCACCTTCCTGCAGCGTTCCTACGACCAGATCGTCCACGACGTTTGCCTCCAGGACCTGCCCGTGACCTTTTGCCTCGACCGGGCTGGTCTGGTCGGCGAGGACGGAGCCACCCACCACGGAGCCTTCGACATTTCCTATCTGCGCCATATTCCGAATCTCGTCTGCATGGCCCCGGGTTCCGAAGCCGAGCTGCCGGCCATGCTGGCCACGGCCCTGGCCCATCCCGGCGCGGCCGCCATCCGTTATCCGCGCGGGGCCGGCGTGGGCCTGCCCGTGCCGGAGAAGGCCGAGCCCCTGCCCATCGGCCAGGGGGAACTCGTGCGCCAGGGCAGTGACGCACTTGTCGTCGCCATCGGCAGCCGGGTCATGCCGGCCGTGGCCGCCGCCGACGCCCTGGCCGCGCGCACAGGCAAGCAGGTCGCGGTCTTTAACGCCCGCTTCATCAAGCCCCTGCCCCTGGCCCAGTTGCTGGAGCTGGTCAAGACCCATAAGCGCTGGCTGACGGTGGAGGAAAACGTGCTGGAAGGGGGCTTTGGCTCGGCCGTGGTCGAGGCTTTGTCCGACGCCGACGCGCTTTCCGGCCTCACGATCCAGCGCCTGGGCCTGCCCGACGGCTTTGTGGAGCATGGCTCCCAAAAGGCCCTGCGCGCCCTTTGCGCCATCGACCAGCCGGGCATCGAGGCCGCCCTTGTTCGGCTGCTCCAGTTGTAGCCGGGTCGGGCGGGACGGCGAACTGCCGGTCATCGATCGCCCTTGCCTCGACTGGGTCAAGGTGGTTCCCTTCGCCCATCGGGGGCTTCACGGGCCGGACACCGGGCCGGAGAACTCCCTGGCCGCCTTTGACGCCGCCATTTCAGCCGGCTACGGCATCGAGTGCGACCTGCGCCTTTTGGCCGACGGCGAGGTGGTGGTTTTTCACGACGCGGACCTGACGCGGTTGACCGGTCGCGGCGGCCGGATCGAGGATTTGCGGTCCGCCGATCTTCGGGATCTGGGCCTGTCGGGCACGGACGAACGGCCGCCGCTTTTGCGCGAGCTGCTCGCCCTTTGCGCCGGCCGCTCGCCGCTTCTGCTGGAAATCAAGAACGACGGCCGGCCTGGACACTTGGAACAGGCCCTGACCGAGACGCTTGCCGGCTATGTCGGTCGTGTCCTGGCCGGATCGTTTAATCCCTTTTCCCTGGCCCGCATGGCCGCCCTGCGTCCTGATCTCCCGCGCTGCCTCATATCCTGCGATTTTGACAAGGCCACGGACATGGGGCGCGTCAAGCGTTTCGTCTACGCCAACCTGCTTCATGCCGCCGTGGCCCGGCCGCACTGTCTGGCCTACGGCTGGTGGGGACTGCCGCGTTTGA
>JAEZEM010000428.1 GCA_023417745.1 Pseudomonadota bacterium | reverse complement strand
CCGAGATGACGATGATGGCCAGCACGACGATGCTGAAATTGCGCTTGATAAACGGCATGTTGCCGAAGAAAAAGCCGGTGTAGACGAAAAAGGAGACCCAGATCACCGCGCCGCCAATGCTGTAGGCCAGGAACTGGGGATAGGCCATGCGGGCGATGCCGGCCACGAAGGGGGAAAATGTGCGCACGATGGGCACGAACCGGGCCAGGATGATGGTCTTGCCGCCGTGCTTCTCATAGAAGGCGTGGGCGCGCAGCAGGTATTCCTTCTTGAAAAAGCGTGTTTTTTCGCGCTCGAATACGGCCGGTCCGACGCGGCGGCCGATCCAGTAATTGAGATTGTCGCCGATAAACGCGGCGGACACGAGCAGGATGCATATCAGGTGGGGATTGAGCACGCCGCCGGCGCACAAGGCCCCGGTGGCAAAAAGCAGGGAGTCGCCGGGCAAAAACGGCGTGACGACAAGGCCGGTCTCGCAAAAGACGATCATGAACAAAATGAAGTAGGTCCACGTGCCGTAGTCGGCGGCAAGGGCGTTGAGATGCCTGTCGACATGGAGCACCATGTCGACAAGTTGCATGAGCAGATCCATGACGGCTCCTTCTGTGCTGTTCGGAATGGGCCAGAACCTATGCAGGGCTTGGGCGTTTGGCAAGGGCGTTTCGCGGCCGATGGGGCCAGGCGTCGGCCGGGGCCGGTCCGGTGTTCGGCTGTTTTCGGGGCTTTTCAAGGCGTTGCCGGCGGGATAGGGTGTGGGCATGGCGGTTTGCGACACGGATGCGGCAAAGGGATCGGGACGCAGCTTTCGGCTGGTGTGCCAGGTGGGCGAGCGGGAGCTTGTGGAGGCTTTTCTGGCGGCCACGGGGCATGTGGCCGAGGCGGAGCCGTTTTCGCCGTGGTGCCGGCGCATCGTGGCCGAGCCCACGGCCCTGGGCGCGTCGCTGGCGGCGCGGTTTGGCTACATCCACATCCAGGACCGCTCCTCCATGCTGCCGCCGCTTTTGCTCGATCCGCCGGCCGGGGCGCGGGTGCTGGACATGTGCGCCGCGCCGGGCGGCAAGACGGGTTTTCTGGCCCAGCTTGTGGGGCCGACCGGCTTTGTCCTGGGCAACGAACCCTCGCCCGACCGGCTGGCCACGTTGCGCCAGACGCTTTTCCGGGAAAGTCTCGCCAACACGGCCACCTGCTCGTTTACCGATCTTTCGCCCCAGCTGCCGGCCGGCTCGTTTAGCCATATTTTGCTCGATCCGCCGTGCAGCGGCTGGGGCACCCTGGACAAGAACCCGCAGGCGGCCAAGATTTGGGCCGGGGACAAGGTCGCGCCCCTGGTCGCGCTCCAGCGCAAGCTTCTGGCCACGGCGGCCGAACTGCTGGCCCCGGGCGGGCGGGTGCTCTATTCCACCTGCACCACCAACGTGGCCGAAAACGAGGACCAGACGCGCTTTGCCCTGGACGAGCTGCCGCTGCGCCAGCTGCCTCTGACCGCGCCGGCCGGGTTCGTGTTCGAGGCCCCGCATCGAGGCGACGTGTCGGGGGTGCTGCGGGTGGACAGCGCGGCCAGCGCCGCCCAGGGCTTTTACATGGCGCTGTTCGAGAAGATCGGCGGCGAGGTCCACGACGCCGACGACGGGGGGCTTCCGGGCGAGCCTGTGCCGCACGCGGCGATTGCGGCCGCCGGCTGCGACGCCTCGGGCCTGCCGCCCGGGGTCGTGCGGTCTTTTGGCGACAAGGCCTTTTTTCTCCATGCCGGGGCGGGTTGGCTGCCGGCCGGCTTCCGTTACCAGGGCTTTGCCGTGGGATCGTTTCGTTCCAAGGTGTTTCGGCCCCATGGCCGGGCGCGGCTGCTGGTGGGGCGCGGCGGGCCGGGCTTGAACGAGGAAGCGCTTTCCCGTATCGAGGCGCTGCTAACCGGCCAGAGCCTGCCGGCCGGCGACCTGCCGGCCAGGGCAGGCCTCTACTGGCGCGGGCTGCCGCTGGGATTTTTGACCAAGAAAGGTTCCCGGGCCTTGTGGTCCGACCGATAAGTCTTTTTTTGGAGGGTTCATGCACGGCAATGATCGCAAACTGGCGCGGCTTTTCCATCCCCACACCGGCAAGGCCGTGGTGGCTCCCCTGGACCATGGCGTCTCGGAAGGAATGCTCTCGGGGCTGGAGGAGCTGACGAGTCTTTTGGAGATGGTGTCGCGGTTTCCGGTGCAGGGCATCATGCTCAACAAGGGGGCGCTGCGGGCCTATCTGCACGAGATTCCGGTGGACGTCTCGGCCGTGCTCCAGCTTTCCGGCGGCACGAGGCATTGCCAGCCGCCCTATGCCCGAAGTCTCATGTGCTCCACGACCGAGGCCCTGCGCCTGGGCGCGGACATGGTGGCGGTGCAAGTCAACATCGCCAACGAATTCGAGGACCGGATGCTGGCCGATCTCGGGGCCATCGTGGACGAGGCGCATGGATTGGGCACGCCGGTCATGGCGCTTATCGCTCCCAAGGGCGAGCGGGTGGTCAACGAGATGGACCCGAGCCTTATCAACCACTGCATCCGGCTTGGGGCCGAGCTTGGGGCCGACGTCACCGGGGTGCCGTATTCCGGCGACGCCCGCAGCTTCGGCCGGGCGGTGGCCGCCTCGTCGGCCCGGGTGCTGGTGACGGGCGGCCCGTCGCGGGCGGATTTCAAGAGCTTCGCCGCCATGGTGGAAGCGGCCATGGGGGCCGGCGCGGCCGGCACGTGCATCGGGCGCAACGTGTTTCAGCATCCCAATCCCACCGAGGCCATGCGGCGCATCGTGGAGATCGTGCACGGCAAGGAGGTGCTGGAGCTGGCCGAAGAGGTGCTGCGCGAGGCCGAAGAGGCTGTCGCGGCGGCCGAAGCGGCGGCTGGGGACGCGGCCGGGGACGTAGCCGGGGAGTAGGGCTTGCCTTTGCCCGGGGCGGTCCTATGCTTGCACTGAACAGCCGGCAGCGAAAAACGCTGGAGCGTATTTACGCCGAACCGACGCGTTCGGACGTGACGTGGCCGGAAGTGCGGGCTTTGCTGGAGGCCTGCGGCGCGATAATCAAAGAAGGCCGGGGTTCCCGGGTGCGGATACAGGTGGGAGCGGTTATGCTCAACATGCACACGCCGCATCCGCAAAAGGAAATGAAGAAGTACATGGTCGAGTTGGCGCGGGAATTCCTGACCAAAATCGGCGTCGGACCGGAGCGGGAGTGAGCCATGCACGACAACACGATGCATTATAAAGGCTATGTCGGCTCTGTCGAATACGATGGTCGAGACAAGGTCTTTCACGGCCGCGTGCTTGGCATTTCGGACATCGTGGCCTTCGAGGGCGACAGCGTAGCCCGGCTCGAAGAAGATTTCCAAAACGCCGTGGACGATTATCTCGACGCCTGCCGCGAGGCCGGAAAGTCCGCTGAAACGCCGTATTCCGGCAAGATCACCCTGCGCCTGCCGCGCCAGCTCCATGCCGCCCTGGCCCAGCAGGCCAAGGGCGCAGGCAAAAGCCTCAACACCTGGGCGGCAGAAATCCTGGCCCAGGCCTCTCGCAACGAAGTCCGCTAAAAGGCTCCCCCTTACGTGTCCTGTTCTCGAAAAGCGCTCGGGATATTTCGTTGGCAACGAACGAAGACCATTGGTTCTCCGAATACTA
Source organism: Pseudomonadota bacterium (assembly GCA_023417745.1). GTDB lineage: Bacteria > Desulfobacterota > Desulfovibrionia > Desulfovibrionales > Desulfovibrionaceae > Solidesulfovibrio. The sequence continues at coordinate 22,884 of JAEZEM010000428.1, read as the reverse complement.
CGGCCGTAGTATTCGGACGCGCCGCTAGCCCGCCTTCCCCGCGTCCGTGGCCTTGATGACCACCAGCGTCACGTCGTCCTCCAGCGGCAGCCCGGCCTTGAACTCCTTGAGGTCGGCCACCAGGGCGTTGACGATGGCCGAGGCCGGACCCGCCGCCTCACGGCGGATCACCGCTTCCATGCGCTCCTTGCCGTACATGCCGTCGGCAGGGTTTCGGGCCTCGTGGATGCCGTCGGTGAAAAGCACCAGCACCTGCCCCGGGACCAACCACGGCCGGCGCATCTCCTCGTAGCTCCAGTCCGGCACGGCCCCAAGGGGAATGCCCGAGCCCTGCATCAGCTCGAAGGCGTCGGCGGTAGGATCGTAGAGCATCCCGGGATCGTGTCCGGCCCGGCACCAGACCATCTCGGTGGCGGCGCGGTCCAGGCGCAGGAAAAACAGCGTGATAAAGCGCCCGGTCAGATGGGTGTCCTGGCACAGCAGGTCGTTGACTTCGGTCAAAAGCGCGCCCGGCCCGGGCTGGCCCACGGCCCGGCCGCGCAAGAGCGCCCTCCCCGTGGCCATGAACAGCGCCGCCGACACGCCATGCCCGGTGACGTCGCCGATGACGATGTCGGCATGGCTGGCGTCGTCCTGGGCAAATTCCAGAAAATCGAAATAATCCCCGCCGGTTTCGTCGCAGTAGAGGCTCAGGGCCGAAATATCCATGCCGTCCATGGCCGGCGGCCGCCCGGGCAGCAGGTGCTGCTGCACCTCCATGGCGAGCGCCATATCGTTTTTGAGCTTCATGCGTTCGACCAGTTGGGGGGCCATATCGTTAAATGAGGCGGCCATCTCGGCCAGCTCGTCGCGGCCGTAGGGCGTGACCCGGGCCGAGAAATCGCCGGAAGCGAGCTTGCGGGCCGCCTCGGCCAGTTCGCGCACCGGCCTGGTGACGGTTTTGGAGGCGGCCACGGCCAAAACGACCACCAGCGCCACCGCGCCGGCCAGAAACAGGCCGATCTGGCCGGCCAGCCCGGAAGCCGAGGCCATGACCCGGGCTTCGGCCTGGCGGGCGCTGGCCACCACCACCTCGCGCGGGGCGGCCAGCACCACGGCCAGCCGTTTTCTGGCCACGGGGGCAAAGGCGAGCAGCGTGTCCTCGCCCCGGTAGGACAAGCGGCGCACGCCGCTGCGTCCGGCGGCGAGTTCATGGGTCACTTCGGCCAGGATGGCCGTGTCCGGGGATTCGATGCGCTCCAGTTCCACCGGCGCGGTCCAGTCCCGGCTTGTCTGGGCGTAGTCGCGGCAGGCCACGATGACCAGATCCGGTTTGCCCGCCGTCCCCTGCGTGCCCAGGGAAACGACCATGGATCGTATCTTGTCGCTCCAGGCCCGGGACAGGTCGCTTTGGAGAAACAGCCGGGCCATGGGGATGTCCAGCCCGGCCACGCCAAGCACCCGGCCGCTTTCCGTGCGCAGGGCCAGGGCCATGGAGGCCACGACCTGCCGGGTCGCGGCGTCGGTCATGATGTCCCAGGTGACGCCGGGCTTGGCCGCGGCGTTGAGGTACCACGGCCGCCGCCTGGGATCGTAGTCCACGGGATAGCCGCCGTGGCCGGGATAGGCGCAGTGCAGGCCCGAGGCCAAGCCCACGTAGCCGAATTGCATGAGGCTTTTGTGGTTGGCGAAAAGCGTGCGGTAAAAAGGCGTCAGGCCGGACATGGCCCGCATTTCCGGCAGGGCGGCTTGCCTGGTCAGTCCCGGGGCGAGATGGAAGACCATGTGGTCGTAACTGGCGTTCACGTCGGACCCGCCGATGGGGGTGAGGACGGCGTCGGCGACGATCCCGGCGTCGAAGTCGGTGTCCGTGGGCATCAGCGGCGGCGGGGACGTGGGGCTTTGCACGTCGAGGAGTTGCTTGGCGGCGTCGACGGTAAGCGCCAGGGAAGTTTCCAGCAGATCCAGGGTGTCGGCGCAGTGCTCGCCAAACATCTCGGCGGTCTGGACCAGTTCCCCGGCGGCGTTGGCTTCCAGCGCCCGGGCCGCGCCCCGGGCCAGCTCGCGGCCCAGTTCGCTGGTCCTGGACCAGGAATACAGCCCTAGGGCGCAAAGGGGGATGATGACCACCGCCAGCAGGAAGCACAGCAACTTGGTCCGTATGCGCATGGCCGCTCCGGGAATCGGTTTTGGAATCGCCCCCGTGCATAGGCCGGATGCGCGCCGGGGGCAAGGGGTGCGGCCGGCGCATTGGGCCTCAGCCGGGTACGGCCTGCCCGTTTCCGGGCCGTAGTGCCACTCCCGCCGCCGAAAGGTCGCAACGAAGCGAGGCTGTCGGGCGGGCTCAGGCCTCGGCCTTGATGGCGGCCAGGGTGCTTGAATAGGCGGTAAAGACGTGGCGGCGATCAAGGAGGCCCAGCACCGTGTCGGGCTTGTCCGGCGTGACCACGGGCAGCTGGCCCAGGTCGGTTTCCACAAAGAGCATGAGCGCGTCGTACAGCGAGGTGTCGGGGTGGACCACGGTGGGGGGGCGCATGAGGTCGCGGGCCACGACAAGGTCGCGCAGGGTTGTCTCGAAGAGCACGCTCCTGGCGTCATGGACGTCAAGCAGGCCGGTCAGGACGCCGTGCTCGTTTTGCACCGGAAAAACGAAGTCCCGGGTGGCGGCGATGACGTCGGTGATGGCCCGTAGCGTCACGCATTCCTCCAGGACGACGGCCCGGCCCGGGGTGAAGACCGAGGACACGGGCAGGGTTTCGAGGATGTTGGTGGTGGCGTCGGCGGCGTGGGCCGGGGAGGCGAATTTGTTGTCCACCTGGTTTTCGTAGAGGTGGATGTCGTCGCAAAGGACCAAGGCCACGGCCGAGCAGAGCATGAGCGGGGCCAGCAGGCCATAGCCTTGGGAGATCTCGCAAACCATGATCAGCGGGCCGATGGGGGCGTGGGCTACGCCGGCGAAAAAGGTGGCCATGCCGACCAGGACGTAGCCGCCGGGCTGGGTCACGATGTCGGGCCGCCACATGTGGCCGGCTTGGCCGACCACGCCGCCGACGGAACCGCCGAGAAACAGCGCCGGCGCGAACATGCCGCCGCTTAAGCCCGACCCGATGGTCAGCGCCGTGGCGATGAGCTTGCCGCCAAAAAGCCCGAGCAAAAAGAGCATGTCAAGCTTGCCGCCGGCGGCCTGCTCCAGCCAGCCGTAGCCGCCGCCGCACAGTTCCGGGAACCGCCAGCCCAAAAGCCCCATGGCAAGGCCGCCGACCATCATGGCGATGGTCGGGCCGAAGCGTTTGGCGATGGGGCCGAAGACCTTGAACTTGACGGCGAAAAAGACCCGGATAAAAAGCCTGGCCGCCAGGGACGCGGCCACGGCCAGGGCCAGGTAGAAGGGCAGTTCGAAGGCGTTGGTGAAATTGTAGTTCGGGGTGGAGAGAATGGCCCGGCCGCCGAAGACAAAGGCGAACAGGGTGTAGGCCACCACCGACGAGACCACGGCCGGCAGCAGGGCCTCGGCCTCGAAATCCTCGCAGTAGAGCACTTCCACGGCGGTGATGGCCCCGCCCAGGGGGGCGCGGAAGATGGCCCCGAGCCCGCCGGCCGCGCCGGCCAGCAGCAGGATGCGGCGCTGTCTGCCCGTCAGGCCGAGCTTTTGGGCCAGAAGCGAGCCGAAGCCGGCCCCGAGTTGGGAGATGGGGCCTTCCTGGCCGGCCGAACCGCCGGCGGCGATGGTCAGGATGGCGGTGCTGCTTTTTAGGGCCGGCACGGCCGGCCGGATGATCCCGCCCTGGGTGTGGAAGGCCTTGATCATGGCGTCGGTGCCGTCGGTGACGCCTTCCAAGGACTTGGGGATAAACCGCGTGACCAGCAGCCCCGTCACCAGGCCCACGGCCGTGGTGAAGATCGGGATGAGCCAGGGTCGGTAGGGGCCGGGCTGGCCGGAGAGGAGCTGTTCGCCCGAGGGATGGGGCAGGGTCAGCCCGGCCAGATGCACCTGGAGCAAATGGGACAGGCCTTCGAGGCCGGCGTGGAAGGCGATGGCCAGGGTTCCGGAGCCCAGGCCCGCGACCACGCCAAGAACCAGCCAGCGCATGAGCGCGATATGGGTGTAGCGCCGGGCTAACAGTCGCCACAGGGCGCGGGGGCGGCGGAAAAAGGTCGGGCGGCCGGAGGCTGGGGCTTGGGGCGCGTCCATGGCGGCTACGGCCGGGCGTCGGGCGCGGCCAGGATCATGCGGGCCAGACCGATGTCCTCGCGGATGCGCGTGATGAGCTCCTCGGGGCCGGAAAATTTCTTTTCCGAGCGGATGCGCTGGACGAAATGCACCCGGATGGGCTGGTCGTAGATCTTGCCCTTGAAATCGAGGATGTGGGCCTCCACGGACAGGTCGAAATCGCCGAAGGTGGGGTTTTTGCCAATGTTGGCCACGCCTGGCCGCAGGATGCCGTCCACCTCGACCCAGACGGCGTAGACGCCTGAGAGCGGCACGAGTTCGTCTCGCACGCCCACGTTGGCCGTGGGAAAGCCGAGCTTGCGGCCGCGTTTCTGGCCGTGGACGACCAGCCCCCGCACCTGATGAAAGCGGCCCAGCAGCGGCCTGGCGTCCCAGACGGCGCCGGCCTGGACCATGTCGCGGATGCGGGTGGAGGAGACCACGGCGCCGTTTATGATGACCGGGTCTAGGCGTTCGACGCCAAAGCCGTATTTCTGGCCCATGGCCGAAAGCATTTCGAAATCGCCGCGCCGGCCCTTGCCGAAGGCGTAGTCGTAGCCGATGACGAGGTGTTTGAGGCACAGGCCGCCGACCAGCACCTCGCCGACGAAATCTTCGGGTTCCCGGGCGGCCAGTTCGCGGGTGAAGGGCAGCACGACGCAGACCTGGACGCCGCTTTGCTCAATGCATTCGAGCTTGTGTTCCAGCATGGTGATGGCCGGCGGGGCGGCGTTGCCCATGAGCACCCGGCGCGGGTGGGGATCGAAGGTGAGCGCGGCGCTGACGAGGCCTGCGGCGACGGCTCGTTCGCGGGTGCGCTGCAAGAGCTTGGCGTGGCCCATGTGCACGCCGTCGAAGTTGCCGATGGTGAGGCAAACGCCGTGCAGGGCTTCGTGGATGTCCTCGACGCGGTTGACGACAATCATGGCAGGTGGTCCGGCGGGCGCGAAGTGACGAAGCGTGGCCCGTTTCGAGGAGGTGCTACCGCAAAAGGCGTCGGTCTTCAACCGGGCAGGGCAGTGGAAGGCCGGCGGGCGGGCTTTTGCAAAAAATTTGCACAGACCGCATTTTTTGCTTGCCAAGACGGGCCAACGTCCGTAAAAGCTTTCTTCTGCACCGCGCCGAAGTGGTGGAATTGGTAGACACGCTAGGTTCAGGGTCTAGTCCTCGCAAGGGGGTGGGAGTTCGAGTCTCCCCTTCGGCACCAAGAGATTTCAGCGGGTTATCGCACCGGACAAGCCGGACGATAACCCGCTATTTCTTTTTGAAGGTCAGCTTCTCCCCTGTCTCTCTCCTGTTTGCCGTGTTTCCCCTAATCTTCTGATCCGCGCTCCAGCCAGCCCGAAGTACTCCACAGCCCGTTCGATGCCGATGCAGGGCCTTCCCGTTTCAAGGCAGGCAAGGAGTGCTGCGCCTCCGCCAATGAAGGGATCCAGGATTGTCCCGCCGTCTGGTGTGCCGCCGAGCGGGTCGACCAGAAGTGGCAGCGGTTTGGCCGTCAGGTGAACCTTGTCGGCAGCAACCACCCGGTGATTGAACACGTCGGGCAAACATCGCCGGCTCCACGCGGTGGATGGGGTCTTGGCGGCATGGACGACAAACGCGGCATCGCGGGACAATCCAGCCGACATGACCGTTCGGGCCACGCCACAGGCCGCGACTTATCCTCTTCGCCGTTGATTCGTCTCGACTTCCCGACCAGGGCCTTGGCGCAACTTGGGCGGAACGCGAACGCGTTCGCGTTTCCTGCACGTTATCCCCAGGGATCAGTATGTGCCGTTGGGCTGTTGAACGGCGTCATCGTCCTAGCCGTGTTTGCTCGATAGTAAAACCTTTGTGCCGTTGAGCGGATATCGAGAGCGAAACAAGTCGACCGGGGATGTCGCCTTCTGGTCAATAATATCTTTCGAATACAATGGCGATGTCATCAAGTCGAACATACGGGGAAGATAGACAAAATAACCAGCTAAACTCGCCAACACTTCTTTGGGCGGCTTCGAATTTTTCAGGTACTTGAAAATGGAGTTTGCATAATCCGGTAAAAATAATTGGGATAAATGATATCCGTAGCAACACCACGAGCTTCTGTCCCAGTTTGTTTCATGGGCGACATGGAACGTAAAGGGGGTATGCAAATGGAAGAGGGGGAGTTCGGCATGGAAGAATGCCAAGGGCATGAAGTAGTCCCACCACGGATGCCCGAGAGCGAAGAGGTTTTCTGGGATTTTCTTTAAAAATTCTTTGTGAAAACAAAAGAAGTCCAGCCCGTCGTCGTAAAATCGGCCTTCGCAATCGCCGTCGCGAATGATGTCGACCCGGGAAGAAAAAACGAGACCCTTTGAGGCGTGTTCTGTCAAGTAGCTGAAGATATTTGTGTTTGCTGATACGGAAATGTCAGAGTTGACCATGCCTACGATGGAACATTCGACAGAGTCCATGCATTTGAAAATATCTATGAGTCTTACTGTCTTTTTGCCGTACAAAAAAATGTCCGGTTGCGGAATAGATAAGAATTCCACGTTGGGGAAAACATCTTTTAGTATATTGATCTCACCGTCATAATTGCAGGAGTAAACTTTGAAGCCGCAGTCAGTCCATGTTTTCATGGCGGAGATTGAAGGTTCGTAATTTGCGGGATTGATTGACGTGAATATTGCGACAGGAGCGTCTTCGCGTCTTTCGCCGGGGTCAGGTTCTTTTTCTAGGCCACCCTGTCCAATGGCTGCGGAATTTAATATTGCGGCTTTGAAGTTCTTGTTTATTTTGAGAATCTGGTTGAGTATTACTTTTGCCTTTTTGTAGTCGTTGAGGCGCATGTATACTCCGGCAGCCAGATTCAAATGGTGGCAGTTGTTTTTGTCGCTGGCGATAAGGATATTGATTAGGCGTAAAGCTGCTTCGTAATCGCCGTTTGCAATATAACATTCCGCGAAAAACAGGCGTTCCTGATTTCTGGTCAGCTTGCCTTCCGCTTTGCGAACAATCGCCGCTGCGATATTGAACTCATTGCTGTTTATGTAATTTGTGGCATGATTTATTGCCGAAACAACCTCACTTAGGGGCTGCGACATGTCCTCGTAGGTCCTGAAATCGACAGCGTTGACCTGTGACAAGTATGATTCGAGCATGCTATAATTCCTTTTGGCCTGTCCCTGTCCATTCAGAAGCAGTGTGCCGCCAGAAAGAGTCGACTGATCCAAAGTCGCGAGGCCTTGCGATTCGACAAACGATCTTGTGTGTCACGTTTGTTTAGGAAATTTATCATGGCCGTTGCGGCGCAGTGACGCCTATTCCACTGCTTGATTGACCACCTGTGGCTCTATAGACCTTTCCCGCATCTCGCGCAAGCGTTCCAGAAAAACCGGCGTCGCCGGCTTTGTCGGGCAGGGCTTGGTCTCGGTCGCGCCAATCGCCCGGTGACGGCTTTGAAGTCCACGCTCCCCCATTGTGTAGGGAAAGGGTCGCACGGGCTATTATCCTTTCCTCTTCTTAATGCAATGAATGGTTTTGCCGACACAGGCTCTTGAGAAACGTCGGAGTTGCGTCCCGGAGGCAGTCTTGGACTGCAGCCATGAGCGCATTGATATTATCGTGGCATTGGTTTCTCAGGTTATGCCGTTTCAGACATAGTCATATTTGCTCAAAGATGTTGCATTCTGCTGAGTATTGCTTAATAAATTTATGCAACGCCAAGATTTTTGCCAGGAATCTGCTGGAAACTTTAAGTAAGCAACAATTGATCGGAGTTTTTAAACAACGCAATGGTGATCCATGACGTCAAGATCAGCTTACGCGCGCATGGCGAGTTCGGATGAGAAAAGAAATTTTTGTCGTGCCATTGGCGTCCCCCTCTCCCTCCTGAGAAGGCGATGAGGATAGTGCCTACTTATTGTATTATTAATGGGAGACAGTATGGCAGGTGGCTCTCGCGAATTATCCTGCTCCTGGTCCGGGAAGATCTGGAGAAAGCTGTAAAGAACGCGTCGATTGGAAAGGGCTCAGGCCATCTATTTTATCGATTGTACAGATTGTTTTTCTCCTTCTATAGAAAGATGCCGGCGCTGTCGGACAGATGCAAATCTTGGACGAGGCGGCCTTGGTGCGACAGGCGCATAACGCCAAGCGCGCGTCTGCCCGTCGATGAAGCAACAATTGTTTTTAATCATTGGCAAGGAGACTCCATGCGCGGATTGCTTGTGGCCCTTTTGCTCGTTGTCGTGTGCGCCATTCCCTGCGCCGCCGAGGAGCTGCCTGTTCTCAAAGTCAGTTATGTCTTCACGACCCATCACACGCCGCTCATTGTCGCCGCCATGCGGGGAGAGACCTTCAAGGACCAGAGCGTTTACCTCAAAACCGTGGCCCCCAAGGAGCGCTATGAACTGGTCCGCAACGGCAAGCCCGTGGCCCTGCTCGACTTCGTCGTGGCCAAAAGCGGGGCCGAGACAGCGACCCTTTTCGCCCAGAACCACGTGGACTTGGCCATGGCCTCGGTGACGGCCATCATGGCGGGCGTGGACAAGGGCACGGGCATGAAGGTCGTCGCGCCGATGCAAACCGAGGGCATGGCCTTGGTCGCTCCCAAGGGATCGTCCATCGCCAGTTGGGACGATCTGGTGGCCAAGGCCAAAGCCGGGTCCGAACCCCTGAAGATCGGTTACCATTCGCCTACTTCCGCGCCGAAGATTGTGTTTGAGGGAGCCCTCAAACAGGCCGGCATCGCGGTGACTGAGAACCCCAATGACGCCAATGCGAAAATTTTGCTGGTGGATCTCAAGGAAACCACCAACATGCTTCCCGCCCTCGCCGCCGGGCAAGTCGAGGCCGTGGTCGGACCGTCCCCTTTCCCGGAAATGGCCGTGGCTAAGGGCGTGGGCCAGGTGGTGGCGGATCTGAAGGATCTGCCGCCGACGGGCTTCTGGCGGGATTATCCTTGCTGCGTCACGGTGGCCGGCGACAAGTGCATCGCTGAGCGGCCTGAAGCCGTCCAGGCCTTTGTCGATCTGGTCATTGCCTCCAATATCTGGTGCGATGCCCACAAAGGCGAGGCCGGCGCCCTCACGGCCGAATGGATCGGCATGCCGCCCGAAGCCGGAAAATCATCTTCGCTTTCCTTCCTGTCGTCTTTTTCGGAGAGCTGGATGCGCAACACCGGGAACTATCTGGCTGTGCTCGATCAGATGGACAAATTCACCGGTCAACTGAAAGGCAAGACCCTCGACGACGTGAAGCCCATCCTGTTCGACATGCGTTTTATAGAGAAAACCAAGCCTTGAATTCCTAACGTCGATGCCGACTCGCCATCCGAACCGTCGCTGGTTCCGGGTGGCGAGTTCATAGGATAATCCCCTTTGGTGAAACCGTATCTTGCTCGCCTTTGTTCCCTGCTTGCGATCCCCGTTGCCTTCCTGATCCTTTGGGAATTCGCCGCAAAACGCATTGGCAATGAACTCATCCTGCCTGGCGTCGGCCAGGTGGCGGACCTGCTCTTCGACCCGACCCAAAGCCTCATCGCCATGGGTTCGCTCACACAAAACGTGGCTGTAAGCCTGCTCCGGGTGCTTATCGGCTTTACGGCCGCTGTGGTCCTGGCCGTTCCCCTGGGGGTGGCCATGGGCTATTATGCCGGTCTCTACCGGCTGCTCAACACGTTCCTTGCGCTTTTCAAGCCGATCCCCCCCTTGACCTGGGTGCCGCTGGTGCTGGCTTGGTTCGGCGTCTCCAGTCTGGCTTCCCTGGCTGGCGTGCAGCGCGGTCCAGCCTATATTTACCTGAATAATTTCAAGCTCTCCATGATTTTCATTATTTTTATCGGCGGATTCTATCCCGTGTTGGTGAGCAGCATCCACGGCGTGCAGACCGTGCGCCGCACGCTCATAGATTCCGCCCGCGTGCTTGGCGCCGGCGAGTGGGACATTTTCTGGAAAGTGTTGCTGCCTGCTGCCGCGCCGTCCATCGTCAACGGCATGCGCATCGGCCTGGGCGTGTCCTGGATGTGCCTGGTGTCGGCGGAGATGCTCCCGGGGAGTCTTTCCGGGGTGGGCTACCTCATCACTCATGCCTACACCATGGCCAGGACCGACGTGGTCATCGCCGGGATGGCGTCCATCGGTTTTGTGGGCGCCGTGTTGGACGGCGTGTTCCGGTTGCTTGAGAAAAGGAAGTTCGCTTGGAAAAGGCTTGCCAGATGAGTCCGGCTCAGGCGCTTCGCATCCAAGGGCTTGGGAAAACCTTCGTAGTTTCGGACAGGAATATCCTCGCCTTGGACAATGTGGATCTGTCGGTGGCGGACAATGACTTCGTCTGCGTGGTCGGTCCCTCGGGTTGCGGCAAGTCGACCATGCTGCGCATCGCCGCCGGACTCGACGACGCCAGTCAGGGACAGGTCCTTTTCCGTGGCCAGCCCATGCGCGCTCCCCGCCGGGAAGTGGGCATGGTGTTTCAGGAATACTCGCTGCTGCCCTGGCGTTCGGTGCTGGAAAACATCGCCCTGGGGCCGGAATTCGCTGGATTGCCGGCGGCGAAACGAGCCAGCCTGGCCCTGGAACATCTCCAACTGGTGGGGCTGGAGGAATTCGCCCGCGCCATGCCCCACGAACTTTCCGGGGGCATGCGCCAGCGCGTGGCCATTGCCCGGGCGCTGTGCAATCGGCCGGACGTGTTGCTTATGGACGAGCCTTTCGGCGCTCTTGACGCCTACACCCGAATACTGCTGCAAAAGGAACTGCTCACGGTCTGGGAGCGGCGCAAGACGACCATCGTGTTTGTGACGCATTCGGTGGATGAGGCTGTCTGGCTGGCTGATCGCGTGGTGGTCATGTCGGCCCGACCTGGCCGTATCGTGGCGGATCTGGCCATCACTCTGCCCCGGCCGCGCCGTCGGGCCGATGCGGCCTATGCCGCCCTGGCCAGCGAAATCCTTGAGATGCTGGAGGCCAGGCCGTAAGCCCGGCGTGGGGTTGCCGGCTTTGTCGCGCGAGGCGGCCTGGCGCTGCTCCCGGGGATCTTGCGAGGCGGCCGCTTTGTCCCGGGACGCCATGAAAAAGCCCCCGCCGGGGCAGGGGCTTGATAGTCGCTTGGACACGAGCAGACCGTCAGACGGCCGTCACGTTAATTGGCGCTTGTTGGCGACGGCTGCGCCAAGTCGGCCACGGTCTCGGGCCGGGCGAGCTGGTCGTTGGGCTGGGTCACGTATTTCTCGATAAGCGCCTGCCACAGCTTGTAGCCGTCGGGCCGCAGATGCACGCCGTCGGTGGTCAGGGATTCCCGCAGCGCGCCGCCCTCCGCGAAATGGCTGAAGAGGTCGATGTAGACGCAGTTTTGCATCTCGCTGCAAAGCGTCCTCAGGCCGGCGTTTAATTCCATGATCTTGTCGTTGGAAAGGTCCTGGCGGTTGACTACCGGCAGCACGCTTTGCACGAAGATCATGGTCTTGGGCGAGCCCTTGTTGATGCGAAGCAAAATCTCGCGATACCGGGCCAGGATGGCGGCATTGGGGCTATACAGCTCGTTGATGCCTTCCAAGATGAAGATCTTTTCCGGCTTCTGCGCCACCACCGGCCCCAAGGTCTTCAAAATCTTGGCCGTGGTGTTGCTCACCGCTCCCTTGTTGACCACATCCTTGAACAAACCCATGTGCTTCCAGCCGGCTGTCTGGCTGCCGCCCAAAAAGACGGTCTTGGCCAGCGCCCCGCTGGCGCACAACACGAGCGCCGCCGAAATGACGGTGGCGCGAAACCAAAACGACACCATTGCTCCCCTCTTTGCGCGCATAGATTTTTCCCCCGGGCAAAGTCCAACACGGCGCAGCAGGTAGCACGGGCCGGATCGATTGAAAAGTCCCTCAGCGGCGCAGCTATCCGTTTTTCATGACACTCTTTGGAATGCTCGGATATAATGCCGTTGATATTTATTTTTGTTTGAAGCAAACTGCTGTAACGCCGCGCTTCACGCGGCAAACAAACCGCGTCCGGCCCCGTCCGCCAAGGACGAAGGTCCGGTCTGGGCAATAAGCAGTACCGCCCAATGACGTCTCCCCCCGCCCCGCGCCGCCTGCTGGAAGAGGCCATGGCCCAGCGCTCTCGCTGCCACTTGGCGTTGCCTGAAAACGTCGTCGGCCTCAAAAATCTCGATTGTGCCATCCTGGAGTCTTCCACCCGGGGCGTCCTGCTGGAAAGCGTCGGCAAGGCCGCCGCCGGCCCCCATTGGGTCGGCCTCGATGTGAAAGGCTATTTTCGGTTGGTGATAAAACGCCAGGCGCTGGACGAAATTTACTACACCTTCGACAGTCGCATCAAGGCGGCGGCGGCCAGCCCGGCCGGCTTGGCCCGGCTGCGGCTGGTCGAACCCGAGCGGCTGGTTCTCGGCCAACGCCGCAAGAGCCTGCGCCTGGAACCCGATGTGGACCGGCTGCGCGAGGCTTTTTTCTGGCGCTACGACAAGACGGCGGGCTTTTCCCTGGATTACCCGGCCCTGCGGTCGGCGGATTTTCGAAACGGCCGGGCCCGGCTGGTCAACCTCTCGGCCGGCGGCCTGGGGCTGGGCGTCAGCGCCGCCCTGGCCGGCCCGCGCGGCATCAAGGCGGCCAAGGGCGACCGGCTGGTGGTGCGCCTGGAGTTGGACGAGCCCCGGGCCACGGCGGCCAACGATTTCTGGATGGTGGCCAAGGTCTGCCATGTGGAGGCCTCGGGCTGCGGCGGCGATCTCCAGTTCGGCCTGCAGTTTCTGGCCAGCGGCAGCCTTGACGCCAAGGCCGGCAAGATCCGCTGGCGCCCCGTGGAAGGCCACATCATCCCCGATCTGGCCGATATCCTCTATTACTGGCATCTCGACCGGCACCGCGAAAAGCTCGGCTGATCACAGCCCCGGCGTCTCGGCCCGACGGCGCAGGGCGGCCAGGGACAAGCCGCTTGAGGCCAGCACCCCCATGCCGGCCAAGGTGATCGGGATATATTGCAGCATATGCAAGGTGAGGCCCAAGGCAAAAGCCTGTTCCCGGTCCACGCCGAACCAGCCCAGGGCCAGCACGGCCGAGGCCTCATAGACCCCCATGCCGCCCGGAGCGGCCGGCAGGGCGAAGCCCAGGGTGATGACGGCGAACACCGTGAGGATCAGGACCGGCTCGGCCGGCAGCCCGCCGATGAAGACCAGCCCCAGGGCGCAGGTCAGGAGAAAGCCGCCCCAGCAAAGGGCTGTCCAGGCCGCCAGCCGCAGGAGGAATCCGGCCCGCATCCGGCCTTCAAGCAGGGTCAGCATCTCCCCGGCGAAAAGCTTGAGCCGCTGGCCTGGCACAAGGCGCAGGCAGGCATGGGCCGCCGCCGGGCGCAGCCGCAGCAGGAACAGGAAGACCCAGCCGCCGCCGACGATGGCCAGCAAGGGGTAGAGGAGCAAGCCCTGGCCAAGCAAAGCGGCCACGGCGACGCCCAGGACGAGCAGGGCCGACAGGTCGAAAAACCGCTCCCAAAAGACCGCTTCCAGGGACTGACCCAGGGACAGGCCGGCCTCGCGGCACAGATAGGCCGCCTTGGCCATCTCGCCCAGACGCGCCGGCAACACGTTGTTGACGCCAAGCCCCAGCAGGCAGGCCCGCACCCCGCCGGCCGGACTGATCCGGTCGCCGGCCAGAAAACGCAGGCGCAGCCCCGGAGCCAGCGCGCTGGCCAGAACCGTCACGGCGTAGAGCAGCATGGCCCAGACGGAAAAACCGGCCAGCGCCTGGCCGAGCCGGTGGAAATCGACGCCCCACAGGGCGTAGGTCAGGCAGGCGGCGGCCAGGCCGAAACGTGCCGCCAGGGAAACGGATTTGCGCATGATGACGGGAACCTCGCGAAAAAGGCCATGGAATGGGCTTCCATGGCCTTTTTCGCGGCAACGGGCAAGGGCCGGTTATTTCTTGGGCAGGGAGGCGTAATAGGCGGCCAGATCGGCGATGTTCTCGTCGGATTGCTTTTTCATGATGGCGACCATGGCCTTGTTTTCGCCCTTGCCGTCCTTGAAGGCTTGCATTTTGGCGGTCAGCGCGGCCACGTCCAGGCCGTCAAGGTCGCCCTTGCTCTTGTGGCAGGCGCAGCCCTTGGCCAGCTCGCCGCCCTTGGCCGCGTCTCCGGCGGCGTAGGCCAGGGCGCAAAGCCCCAGCACCAAAGCGCAAATCAATATGCCGATGCGTTTCATGCGATCCTCCTTGGGATGTGCTCCCGGCAATGCCCCACGACGGGGAATCGCTTTCACCATATCCCGACTTTTTAAAAAGGCAATGCTTTCACAGCGTTTGCCTTGCATTTCGGAAATTTTTGTTGCATTTCCACCAGCCCAGGGTAGGTTTGCACGTCGTGGACATCTCCAGGCAAAGGACGTTTCCCATGGTTTTGCGCACCGTTTTGGCCTTGCTGCCCTTGATCCTCTTGGTGGCTTGCGCTCCGTCCCCGTCCCGGGACGGCGTCAAGGAAGCCATCAAGGAACACCCGGAAATCGTGCTCGACGCCCTGGGCGAGCGCAAGGCCGAACTGTTCGCCCTCGTGGTCGAGGGTCAGCAGGACTACCAGTCCGGCCAGCGCCAGGCCCGGCAGGACGCTGAGCTGCAAAAGCCGCTGTCCCCGGCCATTGATCCGGCCCGGGCCATGCGCGGCCCGGCCGACGCCGCCACCACCGTGGTGGTCTATTCCGATTTCCTGTGCCCCTACTGCGCCAAGGGCGCGGTGACCCTCAAGGAATTCGCCTCCCGCCATCCCGATTCCGTGCGCGTGCTGTTTAAGCACTACGCCACCGACGAACTGGCCAAGCAGGTCGCCCTGGTCTACGAGGCCCTGGCCGCCCAGAATCCCCAGATCGCCTTTGCCTTCCATGACGCCGTCTTCGCCGCTCAGACCGAGGTGGAGCAGGGCGGCGAACCCGTGGTTTACGCTCTGGCCGTCAAGCTCGGAGCCAACGTGAACCAGCTCAAGCGCGACCTCAAACGCCCCGAACTGGCCAAGCGCATCGAGGACGACACGGCCGAGGCCCGGGCCTTCGGTTTCGACGCCACGCCCACCTTCGTCGTAAACGGCGTGTCCGTGCGCGGCGCGGCTCCGCTTTCCGAGTTCGAGGCCGTGTTGCGCCGGGTGGCCGGCAGCGGTGGCCAGGAAGCCCCGTGCGCCGCCTGCGACAAGAAAAAGTCCTGATGCCGACGCCCCGTTCGCACCCCCAAGCGAGGCGCTCCATGCGCGTTTTCCTCCGCCTGTTGCCCGTACTGCTGGGCAGCCTCCTCCTCGGCGCCTGCCTGGCCGCCGCGCCCGTCCCGGCCCTGGCCGAAGAGCATACGCCGCCATCGACCGTCGTCACCCTGGACGAGGCCGTGCTGGTGGCCATGCTCGACGACCTCATCAAGTATTACGAAGACGCCCGGCCGGCCGAAAGCCAGATCGTGGCCCTGCTGCCGGTTCACGAAAAGAGCAAGGACAGCGCCGAATACAAAAAGCTGCGCTTTCTTTTCGACACCTACCAGAAAGCCACCACCAGCCTCAATAATCTGGTGGATATGCTCTACATCTATCTCAAGCTCGGCAATTCCAAGGAAAGCGACATCAACGGCTATGTCGTCAACCGCACGAAAAACATCGTCACCTTCCTCAACAACATGGTCTATCTGCTGACCACCCGCAATCAGGAATACGACGTTCCTGCCTCTTCCGAGGTGCAAAAGCTCTACGAGACCTACCTCGTGCGGCTGACCACCCTGCTCTACGAACTCAACAAAGCCATGCCCCAATTCGCCCGCTAGGGCCGCACCCTTAAAAAATACGTTAGTATTTTTTAAAATTAGTGGTTTCCTTGTGTTTTCAACGGAAGGGCTACGCTCTTTTCGAAGACGCGACACAAGGGCGGAGAAGAGAAGAGTGCCTCCGGCGGCTGGGGGCCTGAGGCCCCCAGATCCCCCATCGGGAGAAGGGGTGGCGTTACGGCTTTGGCGTCTTACGGCGCGGCCGGCTCGTGGCCTTTGGCGGCGAAGCCGGCCAGGGCGGCGTCCAGGGCCTTGTCCAGGGCCTGGACGCAGGCAGCGAACCGGGCCGTCTCTCCGGCCCGGGCCGCGTGTTCGAGATCCCTGGCCCGGCTCACTGCCGTGCTCGCTCCCACCACCCCGGCATTGCCCTTGAGGGAATGGGCGATAAGCGCCGTCCCGGCCGCGTCCGAGGCGTCCAGGGCCGCCGCCAGCCGCGCCCGGTCGCCGGGCGTGTCGCGCAGGAACACCGCAATCAATCGGACGTAGAGTTCTTCGTCGCCGCCGAGATTGGCCAGAGCTTCGTCGCGGCCGGCGTCGAAGGCCGGCTCGGCCGCGTCGCCGATCCGGGCCTTGGCCTTGGCTGGCGCGGCCGGGCTCCGGGAAGAAGCGGCCGTCGCTTTGGCCTTGGCCCGGGACTTTTTGGCGCGGGGCTTGGCCCCAGGCATGTCGTTGCACCGCTCGGGCGGGCCGGCCGCCGTCGCCGCCGGCCCGGCGTCGGCCGATGGCTGGCCGGCCGGGGCCGGATGCTGGCTGGCGGCCAGGGCGTCGAGGAGCTGGTCGAAATTGACGGGCTTGGCCAGATAGCCGCTCGCGCCGCTGCAAAGGATGCGCTCGCGGTCGCGCACGGCTCCGTAGGCGGTCAGCGCCAGGATGGGGATGTCTCGGGGGACCCCGGCAAGCTCCCCGGACCGGATGCGTCGGGTGGCCGTCAGGCCGTCCATCACCGGCATCTGGATGTCCATAAGGACCACGTCGAAGCGGCGAAGGGCCAGGGCGGCCAGGGCTTCCTCGCCGTTGACCACCCGGACGACGGTGTGCCCCTTGGGAACCAGGAAGGCCATGATCATTTCAGCGGCCAGATCGGCGTCCTCGGCCAGCAGGATGTCCAGGCGCGGCAGAGGGAGTCTGGCGACGCTGGCCGGTTCGGCCGGCCCCTGGGCCAGGGGAAAGCGGGCGGTCAAAACGAATTCGCTGCCCTCGTCCACGACCGAGGCCAGGCGTAGGCGGCCGTCCATGAGCGCGGCCAGCCGGCGGCAGATGGCCAGGCCAAGTCCCGTGCCGCCGTAGCGCCGGCCGATGGTTTCGTCGGCCTGGCTGAAGCTCTCGAAAATGGTCTTCTGCTTGTCCTCGGGGATGCCGATGCCGGTGTCGCGCACGGCAAAACGCAGGTTCACCCGGCCGTCCGGGGCGCGCCGGCCGGGCCGGGCCAGGGTCAGACGCAGGCTGACGCCGCCGACGGCGGTGAATTTGAGCGCGTTGCCGACGAGATTGCCGAGCACCTGGGCCAGCCGGCCGGCGTCGCCGATGACGTGGTCCGGCACGTCGGCGGCGGTTTCGCCGGTCAGTTCAAGTCCCTGGCGCTGGGCCACGTGGCGGTGGGCGACCAGGGTCGCCTCCAGCACCTGCCGGGGAGAAAAGGGCGCGGCGTCGAGCTCCAGCCGGCCCGACTCCACCCGTGACAGGTCGAGCAGGTCGCCGAGGACGCCGCGCAGGGACGTTCCGGCCTCGCGGATCATTTCCAGGCAGCGGGTCAGATCGGCCTGGCCGCCGCTGTCCGGGCGCAGGGCCAGGTCGGCCATGCCCAGGATGACGTTTAAGGGCGTGCGGATTTCGTGGCTGACGTTGGCCAGGAACACGGACTTGGCCCGCAGGGCCCGGGCCAGCTTGGTGCGGGCGGTCTTGAGCTTGAGGGCCGTGCGCTCGTGGCGGGCCGCCTCGGCGGCCAGACGGCCGTTGGTTTCGCGCAGGCTGGCCGTGCGGGCGGCGATGACGTCCTCTTGGTCGCGCACATGTTCGGCCAGGGCCTGTTCGGCCGCCTTGAGTTCCGAAATGTCGGCCAGAAAGCTCACCGTGGCCGGTCGACCTTCCCACTCCATCCAGGCCGAGGCGGCGTTGACGTGGCGCGTTTGGCCGCCGGCCGTAACGATGCGAAAGGCATGGCCTTGAGGGACAACCCCGCCGGCCAGGCGGCGCAGGTGGATGCCAAGGACGGGGCGGCGGTCGTCGGGATGCAGAAAATCCACAAAGGGCTTGGAGCGCAAGGTGGCGGCGTCGTAGCCGGTCAGGCGTTCCATGAACGGATTGACGTAGACGAGGCGGCCGGCGGCGGCCACGGCCACGCCTTCGGTGGCCCCGTCGATGAGGTCGGCGAACTGGCGCTGCCGAATCTCGCCGGCAACGGCGGCGGCGGCCAGATCGGCCACGTTGAGCCCGCGCAAGACCAGGCTCCCGTCCGAGTCGACCTCGGTCCAAAGCCGCCAGACGCCGCCGGCCCTAGTCCAGTCCAGGCTGGTTCCCGGAGCCGGGCAGGGCAGGGGCGGCGGCGCGCCCAGACAGTCGCCCAAAAGATCGCGGGCCGCCGGATCGGCGGCCATGACGCGGCCCGAGGCATTGAGGCGCAGGGTAAAAGCTGGCCCGGGGAAGGCCGGGCCAGGCAGGGGATGGTCCATGCAAGCCTCCCGGATGCGCCAGTGTCCGGTCCGGCGGGCGTCTTGTCAAGGCGCGGGGCCGGCGCGGCTGGGACTGGTCAGGCGGCCAGGAGTCGCGCGTCGCGTCCCCGAAAAGCGCTGCTGGCGTTTGGGGGGCATAAAGCTAACGCTTTGGATTTTTTTGAAAATACTAGCTTATTTTTAAGGGCGCGACACTAGGAGTCGGGGCGGGTCAGGGCGTGCAGGGCGGCGGTGTAGACGGCGTCGCGCCAGGCGGCGGCGGCGGCCGGGTTCAAATGCACGCCGTCCACGGTCTGGGTCTGGTCGGAAGTCTTGCGGCGGGCGATCAGCATGGCGTTTATGTCCACCAGGGGAACGTCGAGGCGGGCAGCCACGGCGGCTACGATGGCGTTGTAGCGCGCGATCTTGGTTGCGTCGAAGCGCTTGGCCTCGGGTTTGTCCTGCTCCAGGGGCGGCAGGTTGACCAGGACCAGCCGGCGGTTGTCGGCCAGGACGGTCTTGCACAGGGTTTCGTAGCCGGCCTCGAATTGTTCGGGCGTGGTTCCCACCGCGCCGAAAGCGTCGTTGACGCCCATGGCCACGACGACCAGCGGTCCGGTAGTGGCGGCCAGGATGCTTTCGAGAAAGGGCTGGGATTCGAGCACCCGCGCCCCGGAAATGCCGGCGTTTATGACGTTGCGGCCGGCCAGGGCCGGGCAGTAGAGTTGTTCCACGATGCTGTCGCCGAGGATGACGATGAGCGGCAGGCCCTGTGAGCGCAGCTGAGCCTGGATGATGGCGATGCGGGTGCGGCGGTAGAGACCGCTGAGGTCCTGCATCGTGGTGTTGACGAGGTCCACGTCCGAGGCGATTTCGCGCATCTGGGCGTTCATGCGGTCCCAGCCCAACTTGTAATAGAAGGCGATGCCGGACATGCTGAGCAGACAGCCGGTCAACAACGCAATAAGGAGTTTGTCAGTTTTCAAACCGGTTGATCCTGGCAACAGGTGACGCGGGAAAATCGCGTGAGGCGCACCGTCTAGCAGGTTCCCGACGGCACGTAAACCCATGTTCACCTCGGCTGCTTGAACCTTGTTGACCGCCGTGCCCGGCGCGTCGCATACAGGACACAGTCCAGGCCGCCGGCAATCCCCGTCCGGCCGACCGCAACAAGGAGCCCGCCATGCGCGTTCGTCCCCTGCCCTTTTTCGCCGCCTTGATCCTTGGTTTGCTCGCCGCCGTGGTCGCCCAGGCCCAGGCCGTCCCGGATCTGGTCGGCGCCTGGAAAAGCGTGGCCCATGAGGGCATCACCACCGGCAGCCGCCATTTTCCGAAAAACGACCCTGGCCCGCATTTTGTTTCCGGCGCGTTCGTCCTGCGCATCGAACGCCAGGAAGGTCGGCGTTTTATCGGCGTCAAGTCGAGCGAACACCACCAGGAAAACTTCATGGGCGTCATCGGCTACGACGGCGCGACCATCCACATCATTGAGGACGAAGGCGGCTTTACCGGCAAACTTCTGCCCGACGGCTCCCTGGAGCTCGTCTACAGCCACGACGCCGGCCCGTCCAAGGGCATCGGCATCGCCCGCTACGTTCGGGAGGGCAAGTAATGCGGCGTTGGGCGGCGGTGGCGATGCTCTTGTTGCTGCCGCTGCTCGTCCCGGCCATGGCCTGGGCCGCCGGAATCGACTGCGCCAAGGCTAAAACGGCCGTAGAAAAAAGCATTTGCGCTGATCCCCAGCTGCGGGAGGCCGACGCGGCCGTGGCCGAGGCCTTTGCCGAGGCCCTGGCCGCAAGCCCTGACGGGGCGGCGGTGCGGGCCGGCCAGCGGGCTTGGCTGGAAATCCGAAACGCCTGTCCCGACGCCGCCTGCCTGGGGCAGCGTCTGGCCGAGCGCCGGGCGGCGCTGACGGCGGCGGCCGCCGGGGCGGCCAAGGCGCTTTGGGGCGAGCGGGCGGCCTTGCAGGCACGGCTTCATTGGCCCAAGGATTGCGAGGACTCCTTCCGGGAAACCTTCGCCGCCGCCCCTGACGGCCCGGGCCTGCCTCTTCGGGATACGGGAGTGGAGCGCCATGACCTGGGCGACGGCCGGACCTTGTTCCTCGTCCAGTGCGACCAGGCCGCCTACCAGGGCGTCTATGTGGCCATGGAGACCAGCCCGGGCGACGGGCCGGCCAAGCTGCTGCGGTTTCCCATGGCCGACGCCGACGGCGGCCGGATCGTCCGGCGCGAGGACGACTCCCTGGTGGGCGATATGCAGTATAACGAGGCGGACAAGACGCTTACCGTGCTGAGCAAGGCCCGGGGCGTCGGGGACTGCGGCAGTTACGCCGTCTACGGCTTCGACGCGGCCGGCAAACCGACGGCCCGGGAGCTGCGGGTCCGGGAGTGTCCCAAAAAGGCCGGGCCGTATCTGCCGCCCGAGCGTTGGCCGCTGGCGACGGGACGCTGACGGGACGTTATTTTCCCACTTCGCGTTCGATGACCTGGGCGAGTTGGCGGCCAAGGGCCGGATTGCCGAGGCGATCGGCGGCGTAGTGGGCGAGGCTTTCGGCGAGGTTATCGGTTTCGCGGGGTGGGCCGCCGCGCGGCGCGATGACGGTGCGGCCGTCGTGGTGGAATTCCACCCGGCCGGCGTCGATCCAGCCAAGCAGGCCATGGTGGTAGCGCACGGCCACGGATTTGCCCCATTCGACGCTGGAAATGGTCACGTCGAAGGGTGGGCCGGCCATGGCCGGCAGCGGGACCAAAGCCAGGGCGAGGGCGACGACGAGGCTCGCCATGGCGGCGGTGGATGGTTTCATGCCGCCTCCTTGCCGGCGGCGTTTTGTCGCCGGCTGAGGCTTCATTGCAATTTTGTTGCCATGAAGCCGGGCGGGCCGGAAGCGGTTGCCTGCGGGCCGGGTCGGCGCTAGGGTCTGGCAGGGAGAAGGCCATGAAACGATACGCTTTTGTGTTGGCGCTGGTGTGCGTGTTGGGCTGGTGGGCTGCGGCTCACGGCGGGGTGGACGCCGGCTGGCAGCCGCTTGTGGACCGTCTGGCCGCCGACGGTCTGGACCGGGCCTGGGTGGAGAAAGTGTTCGCCGGGGCCGGGGTGGCTTACGAACCCTCGATCATGGCCCGCAAGGTCGATTCCATGGTGCGCAAGCAGTTCGAGCCGCGTCCCGCGCCGACCAAGAAGACCTTGGAAGCCAGCAATTACCGCCAGTTCCTGACGCCGGCCAGCATCGAGGCCGGGGTGCGCTACATCCGGGAGAACCGGGCGGCCTTCGACCGGGCCCAGCGGGAGTTCGGGCCGCCGCCGGAACTCGTCTGCGCCTTTCTCATGGTGGAGACCAAGCTCGGCACGTATCTCGGCGACCAGGACGCCTTGAGCGTGTTGGCCAGTCTGGCCCGGGCCTCGGGGCTGGGGCAGATCGCGCCCTATATGAAGACCCTTCGCGGCGACGCCGAGCGCTCGGCCTATGCCGACTGGGCGGCCAAGGACCGGTCGGAGTGGGGGGTTCGGGAACTTGAGGCGCTTTTGCGCTACGCCAAGGCCAAGGGGCAGGCTCCTGGGACCATTCCGGGATCGATCTACGGGGCCATCGGCATTTGCCAGTTCATGCCGTCCAACGCCTTGCGCTTTGGCGTCGACGGCGACAATGACGGGGTGCTGGATCTGTTCACTCCGGCCGACGCTATTGTCAGCGTGGCCAGCTATCTGCGCGGCCATGGCTGGGGCCCCGGCATGACGAGCGAGCAGCGCGACAAGGTGGTCTACGCCTACAACCACAGCGAGTTGTACGTGCTGGCCGTGACCACGGTGGCCGACCGCCTCAAGGCGCGGCTGGGCGGCTAGGGCCGCGCCCACGAAAAGCGCAAAGGGCATTTCGCAAACAACAAACGAACACCATGAGTTTTTCTCAAAAAATACTATCGTATTTTTGCGGGATGCGACACGAGCGGCGGGTCCCCGAAAGGCGCTTCTGACGGTTCGCGGGAACCACCTAAACCCATTGGTTTTTGAAAAATACTGTCGTATTTTTTAAGGCCCCCCTTTTCCCCTTCACCCCTTCGGGGGGTCCGGGGGCCTCAGGCCCCCGGCCGCCGGAGGCATCTTCCCTCTCCTCTTCTCTACCCTACGGATTCGGCACCTTGAAAAATAGCGGGTCCGGCTTGCGGCCGGCGGAGAGGAAGCTGCCTTCGTAGTAGCCTTGGTTGAAGCCGTCGCGGTAGCCGGCGTAGTAGGCCCCGCGCGAGGTCAGGCGGCTGCGGGACGGGCCGGTGGCCATCTGGTTGCTGCGGGCCTCG
>JAEZEM010000408.1 GCA_023417745.1 Pseudomonadota bacterium | reverse complement strand
GGGGAAAAGGGGTAAGGGGTGTTGGCGGTGGCGATTGAGTCGGTCAAGGGCGGGTAGAAAGAGGTAAAAGCCTGTGCCGCACGTTCGAGGCATGGGTGTGACCACCGGCGGTTTGAGCGAGGTCGGGCCGACGCTCTGGTCTCGCCGGCCCGACCTCGCTTGGTGAGAATCGTCGACGACAGCGGCCACAGCCCCACGACAAAGCGCCCCGCCGCCCGGTCACTCCGGGAGGCGGGGCGTTTCGTGCTCCATGGCGGACAGGCCTAGGCCTCGGTGGAGCCGACCCCGGACAGGGCGCTGGAAACGATGCTGTCCATGGTCGCCATGGGATTGTCGCCGCTGTGCTTGGCGTACTGCTGGGCTCCGTGCCCCTGGGGGCCGTTGCCGCCGGTCGGCGGCTGGGACGGAGCCAGGGAATCCATGGAACCCGACGAGGCCGCCGAGGCGAACTTTTCCGACATGGAGGACAGCATCTTGGCCGTGTTGGAATCGGATGCGCCGTCGGCCGCCTCGGAGAGCTTGTCGGAAATCTGCTGGGTCACTTCCTTGAACTTGTCCGGGTCGGAGCTGGCCAGCTCCTTGAGCTGCTGCATGGCCTTGGCCCCCTTGGAAAAATCGCCGCCGTCGCCCTTGATGGACAGCCCCGAGGCCAGGCTGTTCACCGCCGTGGAGTCGGTGGCGCTCGTGCTTGACGTGCCCAGCAGATTGCCCAGGGACGAGGTCGTGGTGCTGTACGAATTGCTGATCAGATCCGTGCTCATGATGCTTCTCCTCTTGCAAGGCAAGGTTGATGTCCACTTGTCTTATCGGTGTAAACGAGAAGAAGTTTAGTCGTAATTTGTATAAATATATTGTGTAACCTTTGATGAAATTGAGCGTCTACATTGCATGTATTGGATATTGTAAATGTTGTATCTGTGTTGTTATTGCAGAGTGGGCAGGGATTTCGTGTTGAATTGCTGTTTATTTTTGTGCATGTAGTTTTGTGTTGTCGCTATTCGCAGATTTATTTGGCGTTGTTGCTTGGTATTGTGGTTAGCTATTCCGCAATTAAGGCGTTTTGCATCTTTGCTTTTGACTGCGGTTGGCGCATGGCCTGATTGCCGTGGCGCGGTGGCTGCGGGGGGCCGATAGCGGCTTGTCTGGTCAAGTCGGCGGACCAGCGCTACAACTCGTTCTTGCTCGACGCCGACGTGTCCGCACGCCTGAGCGATGCCCTGTCCTGCAACAGCCGGGGCGGCCTGGAACTGTTCCGTCTCGGCTATTCGTCCCAGGCCGTCAGCGCCGGCCTCAAGTACACGTTTTACGGAACCGGAGCGGCCGGCCTTTCGGCTGCTTGCACACCACAAAGGAAGTCTTCGTGAAAGCAGTTTTGGCATGTGTGGCCTCTTGCGCCGTCGTCTTGGCCCTGGTTGGTTGTAAGCAGGAAGAAGCCAAGGAAGAACCCAAGCCCGCTCCCCCCAGGGTGATGGTCGTCAACGTCAAGGAAGTCATCGGTAAGACCAGCGACGGCATGCGGATCGCCGAAGAGATGCAAAAGAAATTCGCTCCCAGGCAGGGGGCGTTGCAGTCCCAGGAAGAAACCATCCGCCGGCTGAAGGCCGATCCAAGCCTGTCCGATCCCAAAAACGGGAAGCGGGATGAACTGTTGCGGCTCACACGCGCCGTCAGCGACGGCGTGCAGCAGTTGCGCAGCGACGTCGCTGCCGAAGAGGCCGTCCTCTATAAGCCCCTGGTCGACAAGATCAACAAGGCCCTCGGCGAACACGCCAAGGAAAACGGCCTGCTCGGCATCCAGGATGCCGCCGGTTACGCCTATATTGATCCGTCGCTGAACATCACGCAACAAATCATCAGCCGCGTGGACGCCATGAAATAAGCGCCTCGCGTTGCTCAAAGCGTTTCGACGGCGCAAAAAAAGGGAGTCGGCTTCGGACGGCTCCCTTTTTTGTCTTCTGTGACAGGATACGTCAGAACTTGCGTAGTTCGAACAGCTTCTTGCTTTGGGTCGAGACGATGTGGAAGTATTTGTCCTGGGGGATGAAGATATAGGGCACGTCTTCGGCTCGGCGAAACAGAAAGTCCGAGAGGATCATGCGGTTGACGGCCTGGTGGCCGATGATCATGATGTATTCGGAATTGCCGCTCAAGTAGATGGCCTTTTTTATGCCGCGATACACCCGTCCGGCCATGGTGGCGTAGCCTTCGCCGCCGGGATAGACGAAGTTGTATTTGTTGCGTCCTCGGGCGGCAAAGAGTTCCGGCCGGCTGCCTTCCATCTCCGCGTAGCTCAGGCCGTCGCATTCGCCCACGTCGATCTCGTCGAACTCTTTGAAGGCGTGGTGGATGGTTGTGCCCTTGCGGGTTTCCAGCAGCGGCTCGGCCATCTCCCGGGTGCGCGTCAGCGAACTCGTAAAGACGTAGGGCAGCGGCGTGCCGATGAAGTGGCGCGACAGCGCCCAGGCCATGCGCCGGCCTTTTTCGGTCAGGCCGGAATCGCCGCCGACGCGGTTTTCCAGGTTGTATTCGCTCTCGGCGTGGCGCACGAGAAAGAGGTTTTTGATCCAGTCCGACATGAGCAGGTCGCGGATGCGGCCGTAGTGGGGCACGTCGGAATGGACGCGTTCGGCGATGATGCGGTTGTTGAGGGTGTCCAGCCGCACGAGGTTGTCGGCTTCGTCGGCCGGGGCGTAAATGTGGCGGTAGTAGCCAATGCGCGAAAAAAAGCTCTTGGCCGCTTCTTGCTGGGGCAGGTGGGCGAATTCCGGCAGCCGGGTCTTGCGGGCCACGGACAGGGCCAGCAGTTCGGGATCGTCGTTGATGCACTCGATAAACAGGATGGGATGCGGGGCGAGGTGCTGCCGCAACGTCTCCCGCCGTTTGCGGGAGACGTTGGTGGCGTCGAGAATGGTGATCTGGCCTTCGGCCGTCAGGTAGGCCTTGGCCTCGGCGATGCTCACGGCGGCGATGCGTTCGCGCAGGGCCGCCGCGTCGGCGTTGTCCGGGTTGTAGAAGCCGGCATGGGAGGTGTTGCCGGCGACCATGCGCCGACGCACGTCGCCGTTGTTGAAGATGCCGACCTTGACGTCGTCTTTTTCGAGACTTTCCTTGATCTTGGCCGCGACAGTGGACTTGCCCATGGCCGGCAGCCCCACCATGGCGATGCAGAGCTTGGCCGGCCGCGCCATTACAGCAGCCCGATTTCCCAGTTGAAGTGACTAGTGCGGTCGCGCCGGTTGATTTCCTTGGGCAACGGCTCGCGCAGGTCCACGAACACGCAGTAGCCGGCTTGCACCAGGGCCTCGCGGTGGCGGTAGAGGTCCACTTCCCAGTTGGCGTACAGCCAATAGGTGCGGTCGTATTTGACGGCCCACAAGGCCTCTTCCTTGGGGCTGATCACGGGCAGGCAGGTCTTGACCTCGCCCGAAAGCACCCGCGACAGCCCCAGAGGCCAAGCGCCCTTGGCCACGATGCCCAGGGGGATCGGCGAGGTTTTGGGCAGGCTAAGCAGATCCTCGCCCGACAGCTCCGGCGAGACAAACGCGCCGTAAAAGCCGTTGCGGGCCAGTTCGCCCAAGGCCAGGGGGTTGGCCACGTTGCAAAACGGGCCGGCCCAGAAGTCCAGGCCCTTGGCTCCCTCCGGGAACAGGCCGGTCTGCCAGGGGGCGTTTAGGACGAAGCGCTTGCCGCCCCGGCTGACGATGGCGGCGATGAGGCTTTTAAATTCGCTTTCCTCGTCGGGCCAGATGACCGGCGGCAGCCACCACCAGACCATGGCCGCCCGGCCAAGGGGCAGGTTCTGGGCCCGGTGGGTGGAAACCCACACGCCAAAGGGGCTTTTTTCCTTGCGCATGTCGGGATGCCGCCACACGCTTAAGGCCAGCGGTTCGCTGCGAAACGGCTTGGCCGGCTTGGGCAGGCGGGCGACGAATTCCGAAGGTTTGGCCTCGCGCGGGGTGATCTTGTCCAGAGCGGCTTCGAGCGGCGCGATCTTGGCGGCCAGGGCCGGGTCGCGGCGGTCGATCAAAAAGACCGGGATGCCGGACTCGGGCTTGTTGTCGGGGCCGTCGAAGGTCAGCGTCAACCGACCGCCCTTGGGCACGGTGCGGGTCACCTTGACCACGCGGTGGCCGGGTTCGTCCTCGAAGCCCACCCGCAGCAGGTCGCCGGGCATGAGCCCCACGCGGGTGGACAGATTCCACTGGCCGCTCTTGATGCCCCGGGTGAGCTTGCCGGCGGGCATTCCCGAGCCGGTGCGCGCCTTGGTGTCGATGGGGTTTTTGGGCCGCTGGGGCAGGAAGTTGTAGTTGGTGCCGGGCCGGCCAAGGGCCTGCTCCAGAAAGCTCGCGGCCATCTTCTTGGCCGAGGCGTCGTCGGCGGCGTCGCGCAGGAGCTTGTAGGCGGCCACGGTATGGTAGACGTAGTGCGGCCCTTTCTTGCGACCCTCGATCTTCCAGGCCGTGATCTCGGGGATGGTGAGGAGAGCCTTGGTCAGCATGTCGAGGCTCAGGTCCTGGCAGGAGAAATAGCGGCCCTTCTGGCCCCGGTGGTCGTAGATGCGCCGGCAGGGCTGGACGCAACGGCCGCGAAGGCCCGACTTGCCGCCGAGATAGCTGCTCCAGTAGCAACGCCCCGAGACGTTGTAGCACAGCGCGCCGTGGATAAAGGCTTCCAGGGAAAGGCCCTTGGGCGCGGCTTCGGCCATTTCGCGCATCTCGTCCACGGTCAGTTCGCGCGGCAGCACCACCCGGGAGAAGGAATAGGCGGGCAGGGTAGCCAGGCCCGAGGGGCTACTGACGTTGGCCAGGGTGGACAGGTGCAGTTCGCCCTTGTAGCCGGCCTGCCGGGCCACGGCGGCGACGCCCAGGTCCTGGACGATGAGCGCGTCGGGTCCGACGTCGGCGGCCAGGCGCGAGATCAGGCGTCCGGCCTTGTCGGCCTCGTCGGGCTTGAGCAGGGTGTTGATGGCGACGTAGGTGCGCACGTTTCTGGCGCGGGCCATTTCGGCCAGGGCGGCCAGCTCGGACGTGGAAAAGTTGCGGGCCAACATGCGGGCGGAGAAATGTTTGAGGCCGCAGTAGACGGCGTCGGCCCCGGCGGCAACGGCCGCCAGAAACGAATAGGGATCACCCGCTGGGGCAAGGATTTCAGGCTTTTTCGCCTCGGTCATGGGAGTCTCGCGAAGATAGGGATTAGCGGCAGACAGCGCCGTGAGGCGAAGACTATAAATCAAACGTCCCTGGGAGGGAATTGTTTTTTTGAGGGAGTCGCGATGCGCCGACAAACTCGTTACCATATTGCGTCGCTCCGGTTTTTGGGCCATGTTCCTCGGACACTTTTTTCGGAGGTTCGGCCGTGAAACTGGTCACCGAGCAAATGGAACAATTCCTGTCCGGCGGAGCCTGGATACGCAAGATTTTCGAACACGGGCTGGAGCTCAAGAAACAATACGGCGAAGACGCCGTGTGCGACTTTTCGCTGGGCAACCCCGACCTGCCGCCGCCGGCCGTGGTCGGCGAGTGCCTGGCCGAGCTGGCCGAACAGGCGGACAAGCCCTTTGCCTTCGGCTACATGCCCAATCCCGGCTATCCGGCCGTGCGGGCCGCCCTGGCCGAA
The DNA here is from genome assembly GCA_023417745.1 of Pseudomonadota bacterium. Classification (GTDB taxonomy): domain Bacteria; phylum Desulfobacterota; class Desulfovibrionia; order Desulfovibrionales; family Desulfovibrionaceae; genus Solidesulfovibrio. The sequence goes on along the minus strand of JAEZEM010000408.1, from coordinate 40,249 downwards.
CACCTCACCAAGGAGCAGGGCATCGCCATCGCCGCCGAGGATCTGCTTTTGACCTGCGGCGCGGCCGGCGGCATCAACTGCTTTTTCCGGGCCGTCATCACCCCGGGCGACGAGGTCATCTGTCCAAACCCCTATTTTGTGGAATACGGCTTCTACGCCGGCAACTCCGGCGGCGTGCTCAAACCCGTGCCCACCAAGCCCGACTTCGACCTGGACATCGCGGCCATGGAAGCGGCCATCACCCCGCGCACCCGGGTGGTGCTGATCAATTCGCCCAATAACCCCACCGGCATGGTCTACAGCAAGGAGAGGCTCACGGAGCTGGCCGCCATGCTGACCCGGGCCTCGGCCGGCCGCGAGCGCCCGATTTATCTGCTGGCCGACGAACCCTACCGGTTTTTGGCCTACGACGGCGCGGACGTGCCCTCGGTGCTGCCGCTGTATCCCTATTCCCTGGTCATCGGCTCGTTTTCGAAAAATCTGTCCCTGCCCGGCGAGCGGGTGGGCTATGTCGTCGTGTCGCCGCTCATGGAAGGCCGGGCCCAGCTCGTGGCCGGGCTGGTCTTCGCCAACCGCATCCTCGGGTTCGTCAACGCGCCGGCCGTGGGCCAGGCCTTGCTCCTGCGGGCGCTGGGCCAGGAAGTGGACCGGGGCATCTACGAGCGCCGCCGGGCGGCCATGGCCGGGGTGCTGACCCGGGCCGGCTACGACTTCGTTATGCCGCGCGGGGCGTTCTATTTCTTCCCCAAGTCGCCCGACGCCGACGAACTGGTTTTTCTGGATCGTCTGGCCAAGGAACGGGTCCTGGCCGTGCCGGGACGCGGCTTTGGCATGCCGGGTTATTTCCGGCTGGCCTTTTGCGTGGACGAAGCGGTCATCAACCGTTCGGAAGCGGGGTTTGCCAGGGCCATACGAGGCTAACCGGCTTCACCAGATGGGCAAAGGGGCGAAAGCCCCTTTTTTTGTGCCGTGACTTTCGCCAAGCCCTATCGTTTTTTGCGTCCCTCGCCGTGGGAAGCTTACGCACGGAAGGCGAGACCACGACATTTCACGGGTGCGGCGCACGGTCACGTCGTTTTCACCGATCCGCAATATTCACCCTTTATAACGCCCTCCGACTTGCCGAGTGGAGGCGATGGAGATGTACGATTCCATAAGGCGTTTGCTTTCGCTTTTTGTGTCCAGACAAAACCAGCCCGACCCCATGGCCGTTAGTCTCTTGGGGTTGGCGGCGCAGCAGCAGGCCATCTTCCAGCTGACCCTCGACCCGGACAAGGCCATGGAGCCGTTTCGGTATATGGTCTGCCGGGAGATTCAGGGCAAGAACGTGGTCCTGGCCTGCGGCCCCAATCATGATTGTTGCAAGATCTGGGAAAAACAGGAATTCCCCTTCCGCTTTCTCCTTCAGACCGACGCGGACAAGTTCCCCCGGCTCCACAAGTTTCAGGGACGGATCACGGAAATCCACAGCGACTTGAAGACCCTCGTCGTGGCCATGCCAGCCAACATCACGGTTCTGGAGCAGCGCCGCAACATCCGTCTCAAATTGCACCGACGGCATCTGCCCGGCCTGTCGGTCTGGGGGGTGACCAAAAGCAACGGCGACAGCCCGTCCCGAGGCGTGGAGCAACGGCATCTGTTTGATCTGGCTGGCGGGGTGGACGAGGCGCAGGTCGAACTGAAAAACATTTCGGCTGGCGGCCTGCGATTGTCCCTGCCGCGGTCGATCTTCGTCGAGCAGGAGCCATGGCTGGGAAAAGATTGTCGCCTGCTGTGCAGACTGGCTTTCCCGGGTCAGGAGCCGGATCAGGAACACGCCTACGAGTTTATCGCCAAAGTCAGCAACACCCTGGCGCCGGACGACGTCGATGCCCGTCCCGAGGTCGGGGTGCAGTTTCTTTTCGCCCAGGGCAAAGGCTTGCAAGCCCGTTGGCGGGACATCCGGGCCGAGGGCTGCCTGGAGCTGCTCAAGCTCCTGCAATCCTACCAGTTGGAATACTACCGGGACCTGAAAAAAAACCTCATCATGCGCGAAGGCGAAGGGGGCAATCGCTCGGTCGCCCCCGAGGCCAAAGCCAGAGGGAAGCGACTGTGAGCGCTGTCCGCCGTGGCGGGGCCTTAACCCGGGCCGCGCCACGCAACTCGCAGCACATAATCACAGCGTGGGAGCGCCTCTCGAAAGTCAGGCAAGGTGCTGTGGCGATAAGGACAATTGGCCAATGGCCTGACCGTCAATTCTCAAGGAGTATGCAGCATGTTCAGTCAGTTTTTTGGAAATTACCTGCGCAAGCGCGGTTGCATTACGTTAGAGCAGATGCGGGAAGTGCTGTCGTTGCAGGATTCCGTTCGCGTCAAGCTTGGCGTGTTGGCCATTGACGCCGGGTACATGACCGCCGCCCAGGTTGAAGAGGTTCACAACCGGCAATCCAAGATTGACAAACGCTTCGGTGAAATTGCCATTGATATGGGCATCCTGGACGAGGAAAAACTCTCTCTCCTGCTCGGCCAGCAAAACAAGCGCCACCTGTTTATCAGTCAGGCCCTGATCGACAAAGGCATCATGACCTTTGAAACTTTTGAAAGTTATCTTGAGGACTATAAAAAGGAAAGCGGCCTTTCCGCCAAGGAGTTCGAGGCGCTTAAAACCAACGACATCGACGTCGTCACCCAGGCCCTGGTGCACCTGCCCGAGCTTGGCGATGCCAAGATGTACGTGGACTACTTCGCCCTGTTCGTCCGCAATCTGGTACGTTTTATCGACGACCATATTCTGCTGGAGGAGGCCCGGAAGGTCGATTTGGAGGAGTTCGACTGCCTGATCCACCAGGAGATCGAGGGGCGATACAAGCTTTTCACCGGCGTTGCCGGAGCCGAGTCGGGCATGGCCGAATTTGCCTCGCGCTTTGCCAAGATGGCCGTGTCCGGCATGGACGAAGTGGCCCGGGATTCCCTGGGCGAGTTCATGAACGTCCACAACGGCCTGTTCCTCTCCAAGCTGTCCAACGAATGGGTCGAGCTGGAGCTTTTGCCCCCGAAATACAAGCATAACGGCAGCCTCAAATCCGTGGGCGCGGCCTATGCGATTCCCTTTGCCCTGCCGTTTGGGTCGTTTCATTTCTTCATCGGCGTTGGCTCTCCGGTTTTTAATCATCGCTAAAAGGAACAAGCCATGGCCCGCATACTTATTGTGGATGATTCCATTGTTTCCCGCACCAATCTCAAGAATATCCTGCAAAGCGCGCAGCACGAGGTGGTGGGCGAGGGCGTCAACGGCGAGGACGGCCTGGAGAAGTTTCTGGCTCTGCGGCCGGACATGGTGACCATGGACATCACGATGCCCAAACTCAACGGCATCGAGTGTCTCAAGGAGATCTTGCGCCACGATCCCAAGGCGCGGGTGATGATGATCAGCGCCCTGGGCCAGGGGGCCAAGATCCTGGAGGCCGTCAACAGCGGCGCCGGCCACTACATCACCAAGCCCTATGAGCCGGAAAAGGTTCTGGAAGCGGTGAGCGAGCTGTTAAGCGAATAACCCCGGGCGATCGCGCCACCCCCCACCCCTGACGTACGGAGGGCTTATGGAAACGACAGCTTCGCAGGGTATTGCCCTGGACCAGGAGGAGTTCGCGGCCGAGGACCAGTCCATCGGCAATCTGGTGGAGCAGGCCCAGGCTTTTGCGCCCTCAGACCCGGGACTTGCGGTCCATACGTTTTTCACCGAGCACCCAAGCGCCGAGGGGGTCGTCATCCTGGAGGGCCAGGCCCCGGTCGGCCTGATCATGCGCAACGACTTCTATCAAAAGATCGGCACGCTCTACGGTCGTGATCTCTTTTTGAGCCGGGCGGTCAAGCTGATCATGAATACCCGCCCGCTGGTGGTGGACGTCTCGGTGGATATCGCCACCATCGGCCTGATCGCCATGAACCGTCCCCATGACCAGCTCTACGACCTCGTGGTCATCACGGAGAAGGAGCAGTTTTCCGGGGTGGTCAGCGTCAAGCGCTTCATGATCGAGCTGTCCCAGAACAGGGAAGCGGAGATCAATCTCCTGAAACGGCAAAAAGAGATTTTACACGAAGCCCATGAGACCGAGATCCGCAACCGCAAGCAGATCGAGGAAAAGAGCCAGGAACTGCGGGAGAAAAACGAGTCCATTAAAAACCTCATGGACAATGCCGGGCAGGGTTTCTTGTCGTTTGGACAGGATCTGGCGGTGTCCGGCGAATACAGCCTTGAGTGCGTCCAGATCTTTCGTGTGCCCATGGAGGGCCGCAATTTTCTGGAGCTTATGGTCAAGCATGTTTCGCCGGAGACCATTCAGAACATGTCCAGGGTGTTTGAAAGCGTCTTTTCCTCGGGCAAGTCTTTGCGGGAAAAGGTTTACATCTCCCTGTTGCCGTCGGAATTTTACATCTACGGCAAGACCGTGAGCGTTGCCTACAAGATCATCTCGCATGGCGAACAAAAAAAGATGATGCTCATCCTGACGGACGTCACGGAGAAGCGAAAGCTCGAAGCCCGCATGACCGAGGAACGCAACAACGTCAGGATGGTGGCCAAGGCGCTGACCAAGCAGTCCGACGTCAATCTGGCCCTGGAGGAATTTCGCCGCTTTGCCCCGGCCGAGGCCCTGGCCATGGTGCAGGCGATTGTTGAACCCACGGCGGCCCTGGCTGAGATCTTCCGTCTGGTGCATACCTGCAAGGGCGATTTCGCCCAGCTTGGCCTGCACAATACGGCCGCCAATCTGCACGCCATGGAGGATGCGTTGGCCGTCTTGGCCGCTCGGCCGCAAGCGCTGGACAGGGACGAGCTCGTCGGGATCGTGGCCGGCTGGGATGGCCAGGCCATTGTCCAGGATGATGTGCATATCCTGACGGATATCCTCGGCAAAGCCTTTTTCGAGAAGGACGAGCGTTTATATGTCAGCGCCGAAAGGGTGCGGGAAATCGAGGCCCGGGTGGGCGTCCTGGCGGACGGACCAGAAAAGCAGGACATCCTGCTGGCGCTGCGGCGGTTGCGGCTGTGTCCCTTAAAGGGCCTCGTGGCCGAGTACCAGGACTATCTTCAGGCCCTGGCCGGCCGCTTGGGCAAGTCTGTTTCGCCCCTGTGCGTCAGCGGCGACGACGTGTTTGTGGAAAAGGAGTCCGTCCAGAAGTTCATCAAATCCCTGGTGCACGTTATTCGGAACATGATTGATCATGGCATCGAAACTCCCGAGGATCGCCTGGAGAACGGCAAGCCTGAGCAGGGGCGCATTGCCTGCGCCGTTGAGCAGTCCGGCTCGACGGTTTGTTTGCGCGTCTCCGACGACGGGCAGGGCATCGACGTGGCCAAGGTGTTGCGTCTGGCCGTGGCCAAGGGGCTGGTGGCCCCGGAACAGGCCCGGGACATGCCCCCGGAGGCGGTCTATGATCTGCTGTTTGCGGATTCGTTTTCGACGAAGGACGAGGTGAGCGCCCTGTCCGGTCGCGGTGTGGGGCTGTCTGCGGTCAAGGCCGAGGTGGAGCGCCTGGGCGGCGCCGTCCGGGTCAGTGCCAAACCCGGCCACGGCTCCACCTTCGAGTTCCGTTTCCCCATGTGCTAGGGTGGCGTTCGCAAAAAAAACATTTATGTTTTTTTGTAAATAAAAATAACAATTGCGGGTTATTGTTGCACACAACAGTGTCATGGCCTTTCCCGTGCGCGACACAAGAGTCGGGTTCGGGAAAGGCCGTGACACAGCGCGGCGCAACCATTGACCGGATCATTTTATGCGTATCGTCCTTCGGTTGGCGCATATCGATTTTTTTCATGACTGGTGTTGTGGAAGTGGGGGGGATGGCAGGCGGGATCGCGACGCTTTGTCGGCATGACGTGCCGCGGCTTTGCCGGCAAAGGGCAGGTGGCCGCGATATTCTGGTTTGCGTCATGGAAATGTGCTCCGCAGTGGCTCGGAAGGCGTTTGTGTTTAAGACCGTATTGCTTGCATAGTTTCCCTTGTTGTCAGGGTTTTTGCTTGTAGCGTCTCGGTGAGATGGACATCTGCTTTTGGGATTTAAAGTTTTTCGCGCAAATAGCGCGTCATATTGCATTTATATCCCGGAATATATGAAGAAGGCCGACGGCGTTGACTTTGTTTTGTGGTGACGTAGTGTGGCGTGATTATGCCTGTGCTGTCCTTGCGGCGGGTACGCGACGCCGCCCCGCGCCTGCCTTGGCTCACGGCGCTGATTGAGGCCGGGTCCATTATCGACCAGGGCGTGGACCGGGCGGTCGCGGCCTCGGGGCGCGTCCCGGCTTGCCGCTCGGGATGCCATGCCTGCTGCAGCCAACCCATTCCTGTTTCCACCATCGAGGCCCAGGGGCTGCGATGGTTCGCCTTGAGCCACCTGGGCGGCGATTTGGCGAGAAGGGTGGGGGAGGCGCTGACGATGCAGCGCCAGGCCCCGTGTCCGTTTCTCGCCGATGGCGTCTGCGCCGTCTATCCGTTGCGGCCTTTGGCTTGCCGCGAATATATTGTTTTCAGCCAACCTTGCCAGCTTGGAGAGCGTCCCGACCAGACGCGGCCCCACGATGTCCTGCCGCTGGCGCGCACGGCCCAATTGCAGGCTTTCACCGTATTGCTGCCGTTTTACGGCGTCAGGGACGGGGGCTCCAGGGATGCGGCGCTGCAAAACCGCCTGGTGCTGCGCGATACTCGCATATTGCAACAGCTCGATTGGCAGGGACTTGGCGCGGCGTTGTGCGGAAATAGTCATTGACAACGGTACGGCCCATGCGTATTTTTCAATTTCTTACACTGTTGGCTAAGTCTTTTTCCCAGTCTCCGAGGACCTGCGCGTTTGCAAGCTCCCGACGACCTTTGAAGAATTAGCCCGAAATCTGGAGCGCAACGCGATGTCCAAGAAACTCTATGTCGGCAATCTGCCCTTTTCCACCAACGAAGACGAAATCCGCGACCTGTTCGCCGCCTACGGCGACGTGACCTCGGTCAAGCTGATCGTGGATCGTGAAACCGGCCGCCTGCGCGGCTTCGGTTTTGTGGAAATGGGCGACGACGGCGCCGACGCCGCCATGCAGGGCCTCAACGGCAAGGACTTCGGCGGCCGCGATCTGCGGGTCAACGAAGCCGAAGAGCGTCAGCCCCGCGCCGGCGGCTACAACGACCGTCCCCGTCGCAACAGCTGGTAGTCTTCGGACGCCCGGCTTCGATTAAAGACGCCATGGCCCCGTCCGCTCGCCGGACGGGGCTTTTTTATTTCACGCAAGGTTGGCGCCGGCCGGGGCTCGGCGTCGTCGAGGCTTGGCGCCGCCCTTGGCAGCGGCCTTGTCGCCGGCTATGGTGCCGGGGCATGGACAAGGTCAGCCCGGCCGAACGAAGCGCCGTCATGGCCAGGGTCAAAGGGCGCGACACCGGGCCGGAAAAGCGGCTGCGCTCCCTGCTTTTTCGCCAGGGTTTCCGTTTTCGCCTCCACAAAGCCGAGCTTCCGGGAACGCCAGACATCGTGCTGCCCCGTTACCGGACGGCAGTGTTCGTCAACGGCTGTTTCTGGCATCGTCATGCCGGCTGTCGCCGGGCCTCGATGCCGGCTTCGAACGTCGCCTATTGGGAACGGAAGTTTCAGCGCACGGTTGCGCGTGACGCGGCCGTGACCGCTGCCCTGGAAGCCATGGGCTGGCAGGTCGTCGTCGTATGGGAGTGCGAGTTGTCAACGCTTGAAAAGGATTGCGGCGTCCTTGCCGCCAAAATTCGCCAGTGGGTTGAAGCGTCATGAACGTCGCCGCAGGGCAAGCCTTCGCGCCGTCTTTGTCGGCGAATCCACGGTTGGACAACCGGGCCGCCAAGCCCCGGTTTCTGGATTTTTTTGCTGGCAGCGGCCTGGTCAGCCGCGCTCTGGAGCGCTGGTTCGAGCTGGTCTGGGCCAATGACGTTTGCCCGAAAAAGGGCTTGGTGTTTCGGGCCAACCACCCGGACGGCCGGCTTGTCCAGGGGTCCATCGCCGAGGTGCGCGGGGTCGACGTGCCCGGGGCCGAACTGTCCTGGGCCAGCTTCCCGTGTCAGGACCTTTCGCTGGCCGGCCCGGCCAAGGGCATCCGGGCCAGCCGTAGCGGGCTGGTCTGGCAATGGCTGCGGGTCATGGACGAGATGCCCAAGCGCCCTCCCGTGGTTGTGGCGGAAAACGTCGTTGGTCTGCTGTCGTCCCGCGAGGGCGGCGATTACCTGGAATTGCACCGGGCCCTGGAGGAACGCGGCTACCGCGTCGGGGCCATGGTGCTTGACGCGGTGCGGTTCGTGCCCCAGTCGCGGCCCCGGGTTTTCGTGGTCGGGCTGGCGGGGGAGGCGCCGCTGGCGCCTGGCCTGACGGGCGACGGACCAAGCTGGCTGCACCCGGCTCCGGTGGTTCGCGTGGCCGGGCGGTTGCCGCGTTTCGTTTGGTGGCGGATGCCTGAACCGCCGAAGCGAAAGAAAAATTTGTCGGACCTGCTTGATCTGACGCGCCCCTGCCACGAGGACGGCACGAGCCGGAAAAATCTGGAGCTGATCCCCCCGACCCACCGGCGTCGCCTGGACGCCTGCGGCCTGGACGTGGTTCCGGGCTACCGGCGCATCCGAAACGGCCGGCAGGTTTTGGAACTGCGTTTCGACGACGTGGCCGGCTGCCTGCGCACCCCGGCCGGCGGCAGCAGCCGTCAGCTGCTTGTGGTGCGCCAGGACGGGCAGTGGCGCACGCGCCTGCTCTGCGCCGCCGAGGCGGCCCGGCTCATGGGCGCGCCGGCCCGGTTCAAGCTGCCGGTCGGCGAAACCGAAGCCTACCGGGCCATGGGAGACGCCGTGGCCGCGCCGGTGGCCGCCTATCTGGCCCGGCATCTGCTCATCAAGCTGCTGGCGGGGCGCCATGAAGCCTCTTGAAGCGCAGTTGGCGCAGTACCGCCGCATCCATCGCTTCAACGGCAAAGGGCAGCTGGCCCTGGCGCTGCATGTGACGCGCCAGGCCATGCGGCGCGGCCTGCCGTTGTCGCCGGGCGAGTTGGTGACCGAGGGGACCGGCCAGGTGGCGGGCCTGAGCAAGGGGGCCGTGCAGGCCATTTTGGCCGAGCACGGCATAGTTCGGGTGCTGGCCGAGGAGGGCGGCCGGACGAGTCGCGGCAGCCTCGGCAACATGCGGGAGTACGTCGGGTTTCTCAATGCGCTAAACGACCAAGGGCTGGCGGACCTGCCGGCCATGGAAGCCTGGTGGGTCGAGCGGGTCAGGGACTATTTCGCCGGCAAGCCCTTCGTGCTGCGCTACGATCCGGGCAAATCCCTGCGTTCCCTGGTCGCCGATCTGCTGCGCCAGGCCGTCAAACGCCAGAAGGATCATCCCGGCGTCATGTACGCCGGCACGGTGCTGCAGCATCTGGTCGGGGCCAAGCTTGATCTCATTTTGCCCGAAGCCTCGCGTCCCGTGCACCATGGGGCGTCGGTGGCCGACGCGCCCGGGGCGCGGGCGGGCGATTTTTGCTTGGAAGGCGTGGCCGTCCATGTCACGACGGCTCCTTCCGAAGCCTTGATCCGCAAATGCATCCGCAATATCGAAAGCGGGCTGACGCCCCTGGTCGTGACCATCGCCGACAGCCGCCCGGGCATCGAATCCTTGGCCAAGGGCTTTGACGTGGACGCCCGCATCGAGATTATCGAGGCCGAGCAGTTTATCGCCACCAATCTGCACGAGTGGTCCCGCTTCGACGCCGCCAAGCGGAAGCAGGAAATCGCCAGGCTTTTTACGCGCTACAACGAAATCGTCGCGGCGGTGGAGACCGATCCGAGCCTTCGGGTTGAGATTCCCTAAGCCAGGCAATCGCCCGGTTGGGTGAAAAAGCCGCCCGGCCGGTCCCGGCGGCCTCTTGACGTCTGGACCGCTTGCCGTTATCAAGTCAAACTTTGCCCTTTACCGAGGTGCGCCAGGACCATGTTCGACAGCCTTACAGACAGACTCGAAGACGTTTTCCGCAAGATCAGGGGGCAAGCCCGACTGACCGAGGAGAACGTTCAGACCGCGTTGCGCGAAGTGCGTTTGGCCCTGCTTGAGGCCGACGTCAATTTTAAGGTCGTCAAAGACTTCGTCGAACGCGTCCGGGAACGGGCCGTCGGCCAGGACGTGCTCAAAAGCCTCAATCCCGGCCAGCAGGTCGTGAAAATCGTCCACGAGGAACTCATTGAGATCCTCGGCGGACAGGCCACCGACCTCGACTTGTCCGGTTCGCCGGCCGTCATCATGGTCGTGGGCCTGCAGGGCTCGGGCAAGACCACCACCTGCGCCAAGCTGGCCCTGAAGCTGCGCCGCGAATTCAAGCGCAAGCCCTATCTGGTCCCGGCCGACGTCTATCGTCCGGCGGCCATCGACCAGCTCCACAAGCTGGCCTCCCAGCTCGACATCGAAGCCTATCCGTCCACCCCGGACCAGAACCCGGTGGACATCTGCGCCGCCGCCCTGGCCGAGGCCAAGCGCACCGGCCACGACGTGGTGCTGCTGGACACCGCCGGTCGCCTGCACATCGACGAAGCCCTCATGGACGAGCTGGCCGCCATCAAGGCCGGCTGCGCGCCCGGGGAAATTTTGTTCGTGGCCGACGCCATGACCGGCCAGGACGCCGTCACCGTGGCCGCCGCCTTCAACGAGCGCCTCAATATTTCGGGCGTGGTCCTGACCAAGATGGACGGCGACGCCCGGGGCGGCGCGGCTTTGTCCGTGCGCCAGGTCACGGGCAAGCCCATCAAGCTCGTGGGCACGGGCGAAAAAGTCGCCGATCTGGAGCTTTTCTATCCCGACCGGGCCGCCTCGCGCATTCTCGGCATGGGCGACATCCTCACGCTCATTGAGAAAGCCCAGACCGACGTCGACGCCGATGAAGCGGCCGAGATGGAGCGCAAGCTGCGCAAGGCCCAGTTCACCCTGGAAGACTTCCGCACCCAGATGCGCCGCATCAAAAAGCTTGGCTCCCTGGAAGGGCTTTTGAAGCTCATTCCCGGCATGTCCCAGGTGCGTAAGCAGCTTGGCGACGTGCAGATGCCGGAAAAGGAGATGGCCCGGGTCGAGGCCATCATCAACTCCATGACCAAGGCCGAGCGCGACAATGCCAAGCTGATCAACACCAGCCGCCGGGAGCGCATCGCCAAGGGCTCGGGGACCACGGTCCTGGAAGTCAGCCAGCTGCTGAAAAATTTCACCCAGATGCAGAAGATGATGCAGCGGATGATGGGCGGCAAGGGGATGCCCTCCATGCCCAAGATGCCGCCTGGGATGAAGATGCCCGGAATGCCCCCGGGCGGGATGCCGGGAATGCCCGGCATGGGCGGCATGGGCGGAATGCCGCCGGGCATGGGCGGGGCGCCGGCGCCGAGCAAGGCCGCCATCGAAAGCGCCCGGGCCGCCGCCAAGAAGAAGAAAGAACAACGGAAAAAACGGAAAAAACGCTAGCCGCAAGGTTCGCGGGCTTCCACAACAGCAAATCGTCCACCACATAAAGGGGAGACACGTTATGGCCATGAAACTGCGCCTGACCCGCATGGGTTGCAAGAAGCGCCCGTTCTACCGCATTGTCGCCATGAATTCCGAAACCCGCCGCGACGGCCGCGCCCTGGAATACCTGGGCTATTACAACCCCATGGTTGACCCGGCCGAGATAAAAGTGGATGGTGAAAAAGTACGGGCCTGGCTGGCGCGCGGCGCTGAGCCCACGGACACCGTGCGCGCCCTGCTCCAGAAGGCGGGCGTCTAGGCGCAAGCCGGCGGGTGACCGCCGGGCCGGTCCGGCCGGCAAGCCGCGACGCCGCCGCTCCCCTCCCGACTGCCGGGAGATGTGCGGACTCGGAAGCGGAAGTCCTTCGCTTGCTCTGACGGTTACCCTCAGGAGGTGCGTATGTTGAAGGACTTGATCGAATACGTGGCGAAATCGTTGGTGGATAATCCGGACCAGGTGCACGTGTCGGAGATTGAAGGCGAGCAGACCTCGGTCATCGAACTCAAGGTGGCCAAGGAAGACCTCGGCAAGGTCATCGGCAAGCAGGGCCGCACCGCCCGGGCCATGCGCACCATCCTCGGCGCGGCCTCCACCAAGGCCCGCAAGCGCTCCGTCCTGGAAATCCTCGAATAACCCGGCCGGCGCGCACGGCCCGCGCCGCAACCAAGGCAGACGGTCCATGGCCGCAAGCAAATACATCATCGTGGGGGAGGTCGCCCGCCCCCACGGCGTCCGGGGAGAACTCGTCGTGGACAGCCACGCCGATTCCCCCACCTACTTCGCCCGAGGTTCGACCCTGCGCCTGTCGCCGCCGTCGGACCCCGGGCGCGGCAGGGACTATGTGGTGCGCGCCGCCCGGCCCCACCAGGATCGCATCCTCGTCACCTTCGACAACGTCCCGGACCGCACCGCCGCCGATGCCCTGCGGGGCTTGGCCGTTTGCGTGCCGGCCGACAAGCTCGTCGCGACCGCCGAAGACGAGGTGTTCCTCCACGACCTGCCGGGCCTGCGGGTGCGTCTGGCCGACGCCGCGCCAACCGATCCCGACCTCGGCGTCATCGAGGACGTCCGCGACTACGGCGGACCGGAAATCTGGGTCATCCGCGACGCCAAGGGCCGCGAGATCCTCTTTCCCGCCACCGACGATTTCGTGCCCGACGTCGACCTCGACGCCGGCGTCGTCACCATCGACCCGCCCCCGGGGCTGCTCGACCTCTATCTCGTGGACGAGTAACTGGGGCTCCGCCCCAGACCCGGCCAGGGCGCTGCCCTGGACCCGCCGGGGGGATGATCCCCCCGGACTTCCCGAATGGGGGGCTGTAGAATGGGTGCGGCCTGGGCAACGCGCTCGGATGAGAAAAAAATGCAGTTTAACGTGTTGACGATCTTTCCGGAATTTTTCGATTCCTTCCTCTCCTGCGGGCTCATGGCCAAGGCGGTGGAGGCGGGCGTCGTTTCCGTGTCGCGCGTCAACCCCCGTGATTTCGCCGTCGACCGCCACCATACCGTGGACGACCGGCCCTACGGCGGCGGCCCGGGCATGGTCATGGGCCTGCCCACCATGGTCGCGGCCCTGCGCGCCCAGCCCGCGCCGGGAAAAATCCTCATGCTCTCGCCGGCCGGGAAGCCGCTGACCCAGGCCATGGCCGCCGATCTGGCCAAAGAGCAAAGCCTTACCCTGCTGTGCGGCCGCTATGAGGGCATCGACGCCCGCATTTTCGATCTTTTCGACGTGACCCCCGTGTCCGTGGGCGATTTCGTGCTCTCGGGCGGCGAATCCGCCGCCGCCTGCCTCATGGAGGCCGTTTCGCGCCTCGTGCCCGGGTTCATGGGCAAGGACGCCTCCGCCGACGAGGAGAGCTTTTCCGCCGGCCTGCTCGAATATCCGCACTACACCCGGCCCGAAGTCTTCGAGGGCCTGCCCGTGCCGCCGGAGCTGCTTTCCGGCAACCATGCCGCCATCGCGGCCTGGCGGCGGCAACGGTCGCTGGAAACCACCCTGGCCCGCCGGCCGGATCTTTTCGACGCCACGCCGCTGTCCCCCGAGGACGCCGATTTTTTAAAGGGCACGCCGCGCCGCCGGTCCGGCCGCAACTGCCATATCGGCCTCGTCCACGGGCCGGTGCTGCTCAAGGACGGCTCTGTCGGCACAGTGTCTTTGACAAATCTCGACGTCCACGATATAGCGCGCGTTTCCCGTACCTACGGTCTGGGCGGGTTCGAGGTGGTGACCCCGCTTCGCGACCAGCTCACCCTGGCCGGGCGCATCGTGGAGCATTGGCGGGCCGGCCCAGGCGCGCGTTCCAATCCGGACCGGGCCAAGGCCCTGTCCCTGGTGCGGCTGCACGAGACCCTGGACGCGGCCCTGGCGGCGGTTTCGGCCGAGCACGGCCGGCCGGCGGCCCTGGTCGCCACCAGCGCCCGGGGACCGGCCACGCTGTCGTTTGCGGCGGCGCGGGAGATGATGGCGGCGCGTCCCATGCTGGTGGTCCTGGGCACGGGCCATGGTCTGGCCGAGGACGTGCTGGACCGAGCCGACGGGGTGTTGCCGGCGATCCGGCCGTTTTCGGACTACAACCACCTGTCGGTGCGGGCCGCGGCCGGCATATTGATCGACAGGCTGATCGGCGATGCCCTGTAGCGGGGCGTTCCCTTAAGCATACGCCAGTGTGGTTAAGGAAAAATTTCGGGAGTAAGCGTCGAAGTCCGGAGGCCGGACTTCGAGGGCGCGACGCCAAGGGCGTCGCGGCGGCGAGACAACGACATTCCAAGGCCGGACGGCGCGGGGCGCTTGCGGCTTTATCCGAGGAGAAAGCGTTATGAACGTGATTGACCAGCTTGAACGCGAACAAATGCGTATGGACATCCCGGCCTTCCGTCCCGGCGACACCATCAAGGTGCACCTGCGCATCATCGAGGGTGAAAAAGAGCGCATCCAGGTCTTCCAGGGCGCGGTGCTGCGCCTGCGCAAGGGCGGGGTGGACTCCACCTTCACCGTGCGCAAGGTCTCCGACGGCGTGGGCGTCGAGCGCGTGTTCCCCATGCACTCGCCGTTTATCGAGCGCATCGAAGTGGTTTCCCAGGGCAAGGTCCGCCGCAGCCGCCTGTACTACCTGCGCGCCCTGCGCGGCAAGGCTGCCCGCATCAAGACCCGCACCGCTTGGGATTAAGCTTGCGGCGACGCGCCGTGGTCCCCTTGGGGTTCCATTTGTCGGCCGCGGCCTGCCCGCCGTCCTTGGGGACGCGGGCGGGCGCGGCTTTTGGCGCTTGCGGCCATGACTGAAGCCGCGAAAGATCGGCTCATGGCCGGCGTGGACGAGGCCGGCCGAGGCTGCCTGGCCGGACCGGTGGCCGCTGGCGCGGTCATCCTGCCCGAGGTCTACGAGCTGCCGGGCCTGACCGATTCCAAGAAGCTCTCCGCCGCCAAGCGCGAGGCTCTGGCCCCGGCCATCAAGGCCCAAGCCCTGGCCTGGGCGGTGGCCTTTGTCTGGCCGGACGAAATCGACCGCATCAATATCCTGCAAGCCACCTTCGCGGCCATGGCCAAGGCCCTGGCCCGTTTGCGCCTGCCCCCCGGGCTGGCCTGCATCGACGGCAACAAGACCATTCCCGAAGCCCGGCTGGGCGTCCTGCCCGGCAGCCTGCGCCAGGAGTGCGTCATCGGCGGCGACGCCAGCGTCCCGGCCATTTCCGCCGCCTCCATCCTGGCCAAGACCGCCCGTGACAAGTTGCTTGATCTTTATGACCGCCGCCATCCCGGCTACGGTTTCGCCGCCCACAAAGGCTACGGCGTGGCCGTCCATCTGGACGCCCTGCGCCGCCTGGGGCCTTGCCCCATCCACCGCCTGACCTTTCGGGGCGTGCTGCCGGATACGACGCCGCGCCAGCTCGGCCTGCCGGGGCTGTAGGCCGCCATGGCTCTCGGCGTCGGCGGGTTGGCTCCATGGCCGCCGGTTTGGGCCGTCCCGTCCCCTCGACACAACGCCTTCCCACGCCTCGGCCATCCTCTCGGCGGTTGCCGGCCCGGGCTGTTTGCCGTTTGCGCGCCCCGGACAGTGTCCTGGCGGCCCAAGCGTGGCGTAGGGCCTGGGCAGGTCGGCCCCAGGCCGTTTGCCCATGGTTTCGCTGCTCGCGGTCCTTTTTCGCCCAAGCCTCTTGCCCGCAGGAAGCGCCGCCCATGACCGCCAAACATCTGGAATTCGGCCGTGAGGGCGAAGCCGCCGCCCAGGCGCATCTTGTCGCCAAGGGCTTTGTGGTGGTGGCCCGCAATTACCGCACGCGCGGGGGTGAAGTGGATCTGGTGTGCCGCGACGGCGACACGGTCGTCTTTGTGGAGGTCAAGGCCCGGGGGGAGGGGATGCGCGGCCGGCCCGAGGAGGCGGTCACCCCGGCCAAGCGGGGGCGCGTCGTGCGGGCGGCGGCGCAATTTTTGTCCGAGCGAGGCTGGTGGGACCGGCCGTGCCGGTTTGACGTGGTGGCCGTCGAGCGCCGAAACGGTCGCCTGACGGCCAGCCACGTGCCCGACGCGTTTGGCCTGGACGACGCCGGCCCGGCCGGCGGCCTGTTTCAGCCCTGGTGACAGGGGCCGCGTCCCTTTCGCAAACGCTTGCGTATGTTCGGGGCGCGGTCCCCTGTGCGGCGTGGTTCGTGGCCGGCGTCGCGCGCCTGGGCGAGACTACGGGGCCAGCATCGCGTCCTTGAAAGAGCCTGCGCCGTTTCGCGGGCAACACCTGACGCCCATGATTATTTCTGAAAAAATCCCTCGTCTTGTGGATGGGACGCGAGGCTAGTCTTCCTCGTCGACCTCGCCGCAGGGGCTGTCCTCGGGCAGGGAGAAGGCGTTGGCGGCTTCGATGATGCGGGCTTCGATGTAGGCCACGTCGTTGACGTCGCCGGAGTCGAGGTCGAAGCAGTAGCCGTCCTGGGAGAGCAGCCCGCCGGGGATGAGGTCGCCGCGCTCCTCAGGGTCGGTGATGGTGTCGGCGTAGAAGCACACCGACAGGAAGCGTTCGCCGTCAAGGGTGGCCACGTCGACCATGGTGATGACGGGGCGGCCGCGATGGGGTTCGGCGCGCAGGCTGTAGCTCGCGGGCGGCCGGGGCACGAAGTTGACGGTGGCGCCCTGGAGGTTTTCGAGCACGGTCTTGAGGCGCACAAAGGCCTGTTTGACGCCGTTTGGATCGTCGGTCCAGGAGTCGATGAAGGCGGCAAGTTCGGACATGTCGTTTCTCCTAAAGGTAGAACAGCACGAGCAGGTAGGTAGATAGCCCGATCAGGGAGAAAATAAAATCATTGGTTTTCATGGGAACCTCAAAAAAAGTTGTTGCCAAGCCCAGCGTGTTTGGCTAGATATCCCTTCTCGCCGCTGCCGAGGTAGCTCAGTCGGTAGAGCAGGGGACTGAAAATCCCCGTGTCGGGAGTTCAATTCTCTCCCTCGGCACCATAAGAAATCAAGGGGTTAGCTGAAAAGCTGGCCCCTTTTTCTTTTGTCTGCCCCATGGTTGTCCCGCCCTGGTCCCGCTGTTGAAGGTGATGGCCCGTGCCGTCTCGTGAAGATACCTCGCCCGCGCCGCGTTGAAAAGCCGTCCCCACCATGGGGGCCGCCGTAGCCCCAGGCCCGCCCGAAAACCCCCCCGACGCACAGGCGGCTGATACAGCGCCCCAGGCCTGGAAGATGACCCAAGCTCCACGGCAGCGGTCGAAAACGCGGCTGGCGGGCGTTCTCGCGGCCGGCTCCCGGCTTGCCCCGCCCGGCCGTCCTGGGGTACGCCGCCACGCAAAAGGCCCGCTCCCTGGCGGGGGAACGGGCCTCGGTTCGGTCGTTTTGCCGGGCTGGCGTCAAATCAGGCCGGCAGTCTTGGCGGCGGCCAGGAGTTCCTTGTAGCGCGTGTGAACCGCCTCCTGGAGTCGCAAGAACTCCTCCCGTTCCGGTGTGCCGGGGACGTGTCGCGCCAGCACGAGGTGCCCCGACGCCCCCCGGATTTTTCGCCGGCAGCTTCTCTCAAATTCGACCAGGCCGGCAGCCTTGCGGGCGCGCCGAAAAAGCCGGTCGCGGAGGTCCGCGCCCATGGCTAAAACCCCGCCGCCTCGGCCTGGCCGGTCCGCGCGTCGTCGTCATCGCGGTCCAGCACCTCGAAGCCGAAATCGACGGGGCCGCCCGGCGTGGTCGGCACGTCGGCCGGCAGGGGCTTTGCGTGCCGTCCGCCGGCCAAAACGCGGGCGACGAACTCGCCAAGCCGCTCGGTGCGGTCGCCCGGGGCCGCCCGGTGCAACAGCCCGTGCGCGTAGTCGAGCCGATCCCCGACCGCAGCGACGGCCTCGGCCACCAGTGCCTCGGACGCCGAGGCCATAACTCGCCGGAACGCCAGGGCCGAACGGTCGCCCGCGTCGTCGGCGGTCTCCGTGGCTTCCACCAGCACGGAGCGCGCCACGGCAAGGTCGAGCCGCGCCAGTTCGAGGTCGGCGGCCACGTCTCGAACCGCCCGACCGGATTCCGGTGGGATCGGCTGGCCGCTCAAGCGGGCGCGCGTCCGGGTTTCGTGGGCGGCCCGGCAGGCGACGGCTTCGGCCTCCAGGCGGGCGACGGCGGCTTCAATGTCCGCTACCTCGCGATAGAGTCGGCTCCGGTCGGCGGCGTGGGTTTTCGCGACGCTGGCGGCGGCCTCATACGCGGCCCATTCCTCCGGGGCCAGGGCGGCGAGATCGATTTCAGGCGTGGCGGGGGCGGGTTTCGCGGTCTCGATGACGGCGACGGTGGTTTTTTTGCTGAAGAGTCCCATTTTCATACCTCCAGAGTCGGTTAAAATTTCCGCGCGGCGTTCATGGCTTCGCGGCCGGCGGCCAGCAGGGCGTCGTCGTCCTGGCCGGCGGCCTGGGCAGCTTCGGCGGCCGGGAAAACGGCTTTTTGCGCCAGGGAAAACGCCGCTTCGAGGCTGTCGCGGTCGGCCATTTTTTCGGCGGCCTTGAAAAACTCCGCGCAGGCGGCAGCGGCCCGGGCGTGTTCGGTCACGGCGGTCGCGGCGGCCGGGGGCGCGGTCTTGGCGGCGGCGGCGACGGATTCGGAAATCAGGCTCGCCATGGTCTTGGCGGCCGGGCGGCCAGTGGTCTTGGCGTACATATCGAAATCTCCTATGGGTGCTATCGGTTAAGCGTATTCGAGGAATTTCCTACACACTAGGGAGAGATTGCGGTTCGATGCCGACCCGCGTTCACCCCCGGCGGAAGGACCCATGATAGTTGCACGGGGCAACCATTCGCACGGGCAACCGTTCCAGGGGCGACCCTCTCGGCGGGCCGCGACCGGGCCGGGCAGGGGTCGCCGCAGTGCAGGGCGTCGGGCATCGCGTGACGCACCACGATACGGGTCTCCAGTTCCAAGCCGGGCGCGTGCATGGACAGCACGCCAGGTGCGGATGGCTTTCGCGAAACCGGGCCAGGGCTTCGGCGTCGTGGACGGCCCCTAGGTCCGCCAGGATGGCGAGCTTGCTTTCCCGGGCCAGGGTCACAGCCTCGGCGGCCTGCGTGTCGTCCAGGGCGGACAGGCCGGACAGCCGAAGGCGGCCATCGTCGGTCGGGGTCGCGGCGACGCCAAGCGCGATCAGGCGGTCGAGGGCGTTCATATGAGCGCCTCGTCGCGGCCGTGGGTTTTGGGGGTTTCGTGGGAGATATTTGACCCAAGCCCCCCGCGCGTATTTTCCGTTGTGTGCGTGCGGGAGTCATCTCCAGAATTTTTCTCAGCGCGTGTGGGTGGAAAAAAAACCACGTCTCCCACGACTCCCACGGAAACGGGGGTTTCGTGGGTTTTCTCGACGGCCCAAAGCGACACGCCTTGCCGTGTTCCAGCACGCCGGAAGCGCAAACCGTTCACGATCCGACCCGCACGGCTTTCGATCCAGCGGCCAAGCCTGCGGCGGTTGATCTGTCCGCGCTCGCCGGCAATCTCGTCCACGGCGTCCTCAAGGTCAGGGGCGCGACCGCAGGCGTCGAGGATTTCGGCAACCGATTGGGGGCGGTCAAAGCCATGGGCATCCCAGGCGGCAAGCAGTGCTCCGAGCTTCAGCGTGTCCGGGTCCGTCTCGAAGGACGTGTCTATCGCATTGCAGGGGTCCGGCAGTTCCATGAACCCCTCGCGGCCGACCTCCACGACGGCGTGGCGCACGGTGTCGGACCAAAGCTCAAAACTGGCCGTGCGGTCGCAGAAGGACCGGGGCCGGCCCAAGGCCCATCTCAGGACAGTCAGCCCGGCGGCGACCATTTCGAGTCGGTGCTTTTCGACGTGTTCAAGCGGATCGACGGCAAACGCACGCCGCCAAGGGGTTTCGCATTGCGGGTCCAGGTGGGCCGGTAGGACGCGACGGCACAGGTCGCCAACGAGAATCAGGTTGTTGCCGGTGAGCAGAAGCATCATGGAGGTGGGCACGCGGACGCTTGCGCTGGCCCCAAGGATTCTGTCTTCGAACCAAGGCGACGTGAGCCACGCGCACAGGGCGTCAGACCCAAATCGCCCGAAGAGGTTGTCGAAAACGGCCCCAAGCACAGCGAGCCGGCCGATGGTCAGCAGCCGCTTGCGCAACTCGTCGCCGTCAACGCCGGGCAGGACGGTCGGGAATCTCGCCCCGGCAAGCCTGCACGCGCACATAGCCAAAAGCGTTTTGCCTGATCCGGCGGCGGGGGCGTTCACGGCGTGGCCGGGGGCCGTGGGGAGCGCTTGGCGCACAGTCGCCAGCAGCAGCAGCCCGAAGACGACGGACGCGTCCAGCGCCGACCGAAAGGGGAATTCGGCGAACGGCCGCCAAAGAACGTTGACGGCCGCGCGCACGTCGTCGAGGTTTGGCGTCTCCGGTACGTCGGGACAACGGCCGTCGTAATCCAGAAACAGCCCCGTTTCGCGGTCAAAACCGGGGCGCTCGATGAGGCGGCCAGTTTTCAGGTCCAGAGTGGGGGCGGTTACACGTATGACCGGGGCAGCCGGGCCATATTCTCGGCCAAGACCCGGCCGGACCACCAGTTGTCGGCTTCCCATTCCAGGTCCGGGGTGGCGAAAATGGCCGGCCAGACGTCCAACCACCCCGAGTCGGCCCGGGTGATGGTGCGGGCGGCGTCGGCAAAGCACCGGACGCGGATGCGGGCCGAGGGCGACAAGGTGTGGCCGGGGATGGCCATCACCTTGATGGTGCGGTCCCGGGACAGGTCCACGTCAAAGCGCGTGGCCTCCAGGGACAGGCCGGCCGTCCGGGCCACCCGGGTCAGGAAGCGGTCCCGCAGGTTGACCAGGGGCGTTTGCCAGACCCCGCCGGCAAAGGCGGCCGCATCGGCGTGGTTGGGCCAGCACAGGAGACAGGTCGCCATCAGCCCACCACCTCCAGGGTAACCCGGCCGGTCTCGTATTCTTCGGCCATGCCGATGACGCCAAAGAGCCGGCCGTTGACCAAGCCGAACCGGGGCAGGCGCACGGCGACCACGCTTCCGAGGTCCAGGCCCCGGGCGTACTCGCGTTTGACCGGCAGCTTGAGCCGCAGCCGGGATGCCCCATGCAGGACCAGCAGCCGCTCGGCCTCGGCCCGGGCCGCGTCGGCATCATCCAGGGTGGTCTCGACGGTCAGTTCCGGGGCAAGCACGTGGACGTCATGCCGGAAAGAACCAAGGCTTGGCCGGGCGTTGGGTTTGTGCCAGACGATAATGCCCTTCCACGCCCAGCCGGCGGCCTGGATCGCGTCGGTGAGGGCCGGGAGTTGCCGCCAGTCGCTGAAGACCAGGCAGGACGCGCCAGCCCTGGCCAGTCGCCAACACTCACCAAGCCACAACGACGCCCACATGACGAAAGAGCGCTGGTCCTTGAGGTCGCCGAGCACGGTCAGGCTCAATCGCCTGTCGGCCCGCACGTCAGGGCGATGGCGATGCGCCCGGGTTTCCCATGCTTGACGGCGTTGGCCGCCGCCTCCTGGGCGATGCGATACAGTTGCACGAGGTGCGCGTTGCCGCAGGGCGCACAGGACGCGTCCTCGCGATAGTCCACGGGCACGCCGTTTGATCGGCCGATATGTCGAGCCAGTTCCGCCAGGGACGGCCCAAGGTTCCCTGTGGACAACTCCACCGGCCACAGGCCCCGGGACAGGTCGTAGGCCTGGCCGACGGACGCCTCAAGCAGGGAGCCCAGGGCCTTGACTTCCGGCTCCAGCGCCAGCGACGCCAGGGGCCGTCGCTCCAAGGCCGAGCAGCGCAAACGCGCCGCGGCCAATTGTTGGCACAGGCCATCGTGTAGCGCGTGGCTCAGGCGACGGTGCTCCTCCTCGCTGACCGTGACGATTTCCTGCTCCAGACGAACGCGCTCGTCCACTTCCGCCCGCAGGACTGCGTTGTTGGCCTCCAGCGCCAAGGATAGGCCCTCCACGGAGCGAAACGCGTTGGAAAACCGCTGGGCCAGGGCCAAGGCTTGGCACAGGACGAACGCCAGCAGTCCAAAGCACCAGTTCCATGGGCGTGCTGCGCCCCTCGAAGCGGGCCAGGACCAGGGAGCGGCGCGGCGTCTCGGTGGCGGCGTCAGCCCCGGGCCGACCGCTTGACGCGACAAGCGTTCCGTCGACCCAGAGTCGGAACGCGGCCGGGATGGAAAAGAGCCGCAACGCCAATGCGCCCTGGTCCGGTCCGGGCATGAGGCGCAGGCGGAAGATGGCCTGGCCCCGGCCCGGAAGCGGCCGCCCAAGGAGCGGACGGTCGGATTCCCCTACGCCGCAGACGGCTCGCGGCGACAAAACCGGCGCATGACCCATGCCCCGGCAGGCCACACTCCGGCCCGTTGCACAATCGGCGGCCTTGGCCCTCCGCGACGTCCGTTCCCTCCTCTGGGTGTCGGCAAATTCTCCGACAGACACGCCTGGCCGGATGCGCTAACGCTCCCGCCAAGTCCGCCGCGACCGGCTCTCGGCAAGCTGGCCTGAGGCCTTCCCCTTGCTTGCGCTGCGGCTGCAAAACATGTGTGCGGGAGAGGAAAGCATGACGACAGGTTCTTTTTTGTCCAGGCTCAAGGCCCTTTGCCCGGGGGGGATGTTTTTCCTGGCCACAGCGCTGTTTTTCCTCGGCGGCCCGGCTACAGGACAGGCCGCCGATTGGACGCTCACGGGCGCCATGAGCACGTCCCGAGCCGGCCAAACGGCCACGCTGCTGCCAAACGGCAAGGTGTTGGCGGCCGGCGGCATAACTGCCTCAGACCAAGTCACCAACACGTGCGAAATATATGATCCAACCAGCGGAACATGGAGTCCCACTGGTTCCATGTCCACGACCCGAATCAGCCATACGGACACGCTGCTGCCAAACGGCAAGGTGCTTGTGACCGGCGGGCAGGATGCCCAGGGAACATTCCTCACCGCCTGCGAACTCTATGATCCGGCCACCGGAACCTGGAGCGACGCTGGCGGCATGCGCCTGGGCCGCTCGGGCCACTCGGCCGTTTTACTTGACAACGGCCAGGTGCTGGTGGCCGGAGGGATGTATTTGGGCGCGGATTACGCCTTCACTGATACCTGCGAACTCTATAACCCGGCTGCGGGAACATGGTCAGGCACAGGCAGCATGTCCTCTGTCCGGGGGTTCGCCGCAGCCGTCTCGTTGCGAAATGGCAAAGCGCTGATCGTTGGCGGAGCGACGGACTTCGTGAGCGTCACTTCGGACACCGTGGAAATCTACGAGAATGGAAGTTGGACCGTCGTCGGCCGTATGGCCGCGGCTCGCGCGGCGCCCACGGCCACGCTGCTGCCAAGCGGCAAGGTGCTGATCGCCGGGGGCTACAGCTCTATCGATAGTGTTGTCCAAAAACCGGCAACCGCCAGTTGCGACCTGTACGATCCGACGGCAGGGAGCTTGTCCGCCACCGGCGCCATGGGGACGGCTCGAGGGAACTCCACGGCCACCCTGCTTTTCGACGGCACGGTCCTGGTGGCCGGAGGCTCGAGCGACACGTCGTCTCAGGCGGTCACCTTTGCCGGCGCCGAACGGTACGCCCCAGACAAGGGAACCTGGAGCGCCGCCGGATCGCTGCACGACGCCAGATCCGGGCAAAACGCCATCCGGCTGCCCGACAGGACGGTGTTGGTCGTCGGAGGGACGGGGACAGCACTGAGCGCGCTCAGCAGCGCCGAGCTCTACAAAGGCGCGCCAGCCGTGGTTCCCGTGGTGTCACTGCTGTTGTGCAATTGATTTTTCGAGAGCCAATTTCGGGACATGGCCGTCCCGCCTTGATCCGGGAGGGGCTGCCACGCGTTCTGGATACTCCTTGTCCTTCCCGCAAATCTGTTCGACAATCGCGTCGGATGGGCGGCCCACCTCCGAAGAAGCAGGCTGCCCATGATCCGGTTGCCGGGGGATTAATCCAGCCCAATAGCCTTACGGAACGCCTTATCAGCATGCTCCATGAGGATGCGTCCGATCTCCCCGGCCATGTTCCAATCTGCTTGCCGGTTGGCGACAAATGTCTGGCAGTCCTCCCTGATGGCCAAAAAGCCAACGGCAGGGCTGAACGCTTCCACCAATGTGCAATCGATGACTTTTTCTTGGGCTGGCGTCAGTCCTCGGGAAATGTTCTCGCTTCCCATGGTGTGTGCCTCCTGCAGTTCTTTGCCGGGCCTCGTCCGCCAACCCTATCCAGATCAATCGGCGGCTCCCCTTTCTCGCCGTGGAAGTACTGCTCCAGCGTGTCCAGGTTGCCCTCTCTTCCTTACGCGGGGCCGGTTCTGGAGCCAGTCCAAAAAGGAATCGCGTTCCAAAACAATGCGGCCGTTGATCTTGCGGTAGACGGGGCCGACGCCGGCACAAATCGCATTATGGACAGAGCCGACAGCGATGGTTTCAGGCAATAGCTTGGGAACAGCGGTGAGGGCGAAGTTGGGGGGAAGTTCTTTCTTGGCATTGGCGAAAAAATCAGCCACGGCAACGGGTTCATGCTCAACAACGTTTTCCATTTTTTCGGTCTCCTTTTCGACCAATATCCCTGCCTGCGCACCAACTACCGGGCGGGTGCGAAAAGTTTGAAGTGGGTAGTGTCGTGAAGACCAAAATGCGGAATCGTAGGGACATCCGCCGCCCCCAGGATGTCCAAATTTTCAATGAGCAAAAAAAACGCCTGACCTATTTCGTAGGTCAGGCGGCAGATTGCTTAACGCGGGAAAAGGGGGCTACACCGCCAACAACCGCCTCGGGTCGATATTCAGGGCCTCAGCCAGGAGTCGGGCGTTCTTCTTCCCGATGGGGCGGCGGCCGTTTTCCATTTCGCTGATATGGCGGCGGGGGATGCCGGTAGCTTCGGCAAGGGCGGCCTGG
Organism: Pseudomonadota bacterium; assembly: GCA_023417745.1. Taxonomy (GTDB): domain Bacteria; phylum Desulfobacterota; class Desulfovibrionia; order Desulfovibrionales; family Desulfovibrionaceae; genus Solidesulfovibrio. The sequence continues at coordinate 15,450 of JAEZEM010000408.1, read as the reverse complement.
GTCATGCCCTCCCGATACCGCGCCCCGGCCAGAAATACGCCGGGTAATTCCTCATCCTTGAAGGGCAGCACTTCCCGCCAGGGCTTGGACGGCTCTTCCTTGGCCTCAAAGCCGAGGCTCCGCAGGTAGTCCACGGCTTCTTGGCGTTTGGTCGCCGGGCCGGTGAAACAAAGCTCTATGGCGTCAATAGGGGGCTTTTTCGTGTGTGCCTGCATATACAACCTCGATGACCTTGATTTGCCCGGACACGTCCTCCCATACGGCGACGTAGGTAGGGCTCCCTTTCTTCAGGTGGCAATGGTGCCTGTTGCCGGGTAGCCTGGAATAGTTCGGCCAATCGCCACGCACAGGGCCGCCGGCCTCAATGTCCGCGATGAGAAGCGCCAGGGCTTTTTGAACTTGGAGCGGTAGGCGCGTGACCCGCTTTTCAGTCTTGGCCGCGATGTTGACTTTCCAGCCCATGGCTTCTCCTTGAGGATGAAGGTACTAATTTTTAGTGCTTAGTCAAGGGGCCATTCACGGGGCTACCCCTCGGCCCACTTGCGGATGGACACCACCTTGCCCGGCTTGGCACCCACAGCAGCCCCAGGGCGGCGACGGCACGCGCCTTAGCCTCGGCTCCTGGGTGGGTATACCGCTGCAACATGGCTAGAGTGGACCAGCCGAAAAGCTCCATGATGGTCCGGGCGTCCACCCCAGCGGCCAGAACAAATTCCCAAGCGTTTGGGTCGCGGCGTTCCACCTCGGCAAGCAAGGCTTGAAGCTGGGCAGGGGAGAGGAAACGGTGTCGGGCGTTGTCGATGCGGCCAAGCTCCACGCCGACGGTGGGCGGCTCGCCTTCCAAGAGCCCCCACTTCTTGCTGTGCATCCAGACGGCGCGCAATGCGGCGCTCAGTGCCCGGCTGACGGAAGGCTATGGCTCTCGGTCGGGAGCGTGCCCGGGTCGGTATCTGACTCCGCAGAATGGCAGCCTCACCATGGGGAGGACAGCGCAGCATTGTACCGTCGTCTTGCCGGGTCAACCTTCGCCTGGTCTCGGGCGCTCCCGCCCAGCTGGTCGGTCTCAGTCTGCGGTCTCGGGTTTGAACCAAAGATGGCTGAAGACCATGAAGAGGGCACTTCCGGCCAGAATCTGCAGCGGATAAACGAGCAGGACTTCTCGCGGGAGGATTGTGGGCAGAAGCGCCAGGGCCATGGCTGGCGGCGAGGCTAGGCGTAATCTTTTGGCAATGACCAAAGCGCCGGCCAGGGACAGGCCGGCCCCTAGCCACATGGGGCCGGAAAAAAAGCCGGTGACCAGGGCGATGCAACCCGCGCCGGCCATGGCGCAGCCCGTGAACAGAAGAAGTAGGCGCGGCATGGACTTTTGCCGCAAGGCGCTTCCCGGGTGGGTCAACTCGATGAAGGCAACAATGAGCGGTGGGGCTATCATGAATAGCCCTCCCCAGGTGGTGGCGAACAAGGCCACAATCAAGATGAAAAACAGAAGCTTGCCATAGTGGCGACAGGACCAAGCCAGGGATGGAGGCTCATCCTGCTCCTGGGATGGACAGGAAGCCTCGGTCGGATCGTCTGGCGTGCGAGCCGGGGCCATTAAGGCAATGGCCCCGGTCATCAGGAACACGGCGGCCGGGTAGGCCCAGCTATGGATGCCGGTTATGATGGGAAGGATGGCCGCTGAGAACGACGGGGACATGGCTGAACGGGAAAGCTTCAGTTGGAGCAGAACGAAGACGAAGGCCAGGCCAGTAAGGGCGACCAGGGACAGGGGCAGGAGGCGCAGAAGCACAACGCCGGTCAAGGCTCCCAGGGTCGGGGAGAACCAGATTGTCCAGGTCGGTCCCGGCCAGGGGCGCTCCTCCATAACCCAGGCCCCAAAGGCCAAGGCCGCGATCTCCGGGAATATGATTTCCTGAACGCCAAAGTATTCCGCCGCTGCCACCATGCCGACCACGAGCAGCATGGCGAGCGCTTCCTTCTTGTTAAACATGGCGGTGACTTTGCAGCAGGATGCCCTTGGCCGCAAGCCCACCCCCATGGGCGACGCCATCCCGCCCTTTGCCAGGACAGACGGCCAGGACGCCGCAGCAAGGCGCTACGAACCGCGGCGGCACGGCAGGATGACAAGCCATGCCCTCCCTGCTACCAGCCACACTATGGGATGGCTCATCGCCGCAGCCCTTGCGTGGGCGTCCTCGTCCTGGCGGCGGCCTTTGTCCTGAGGACCAAGCGCCATGACGGCGGGAGCGTCCCCGGGCGTTTCAGCTTCGACGGCTACAAGGAAGACGAAATGTCACAGCGAGACCATCTCTAAAGATGTTCGAAACAATATAGACTGAAAGGACTTTCATGAAAATTGGCGATGCGAAGCGGGCAACCCTGGCGGACAAGATGGCCGATGCAAAAGAGCTGTGCCTGACCCGCCTTCGATCCGTGCCACGCGAAAAAAGGGATGCTGTCGCGGACTCTATTCTCGCCCTTGCCGATCCTGAATGGTGGGACCGGCGACAAAAGGGCTCGGATGTTTTCCTGCTTATTCTGGAGTCGCGCAAGATAGAGGCAATGAAGATCATCCAAGAGGCCGCCAAATAGATCGAACGGCCGCTGGACTATCCTATTGGAGAATCCTGAAGCATTGGGATTGAGCGCCACTCGGCCGTAGGCTGCCTGGCCGCGTCGAGGAGGGCGCTTCTGTTGTCGCCCCGTCCGGGACCTGCATGGGCTATACGGTTGTCACGCCGGTCATGCCTCCCGAGACGTCAGGCGGACTTGCGGAAAAAACGCATGCCCAGGGCGCCGGGCTCCAGGGTTTCGGGCTTGTCGGCGAGGAAGGTCTCCACGGCCTTGGCCACGCCGGGCAAGGGCATGTCGTCCACGAGGACAAGTCCTCCAGCCGTCGTGCGAGGGTAGATGAATTCGAGACATTCTATGGTGCTGGCGTACTGGTCTGAGTCAATGATGCACATGGAGAATGTATTCTCAGCAATTTTATGAAAATTATCTGAAAAAAGGCCTTTGTGCAGGGAAATTTCGCTGTATCCGTAGTGGTGCATCACGAAGTTAAGAAAGGGATATGAGGTATCGGAAAAAGATTTCTCCTCATAGCAGTAGCCATGGGAGCCGGGAATAACGTCAGCCTCGTGCGGTTTGGGCATGCCATCGAAGGTGTCCAGGGCGTGAATGTGCCTGGAAGAACCAATGTCGCGGAGAATTCCCGCCATGAACATTGTCCCGCCGCCCCGGTACACCCCGAATTCCACGATATCGCCACCCAAATCCTCGGTCTCCAGAAGGCAGCGCAGGATGAACCGCTTCTTTTCCGGCTCCCAGCAGGATTGCGGCCGGATGTCCGTCAGCCCGAGCTTTTTGGTGAGACCGAGTATGGCGAACGTGGCCTCGATGTCTGTCTGTCGCGGAAGCTTGCGCAAGACATCAACAATCAACTGCTTCATGCTCATGTACAACCTCTGGATGTCCAAACACCGACGAAATAGGCAACGCTCTCCCGGTCGTTTCTTTCTCCGTCCATGTCCCTTGCCGCCGTGCGGGTCAATCCTTCTTGCGCCCCTGGCTCTTGAACCACCGCCAATCAAACTTCCGGTGATTGCGTCCCGGCCACCAGCGCATGGCGACGATGACCGCCAAAAGCAGCGCCAAGGAGATGACGCGGAGAAGCTCGGATTGGTCCATGGACGTTGTCCTGCCGGCCTGGGCGGCGATGACGATTGCCGCCCGCCCCGGGACGGCAAGGGCGGCGGACAGGCCGGCGCTTACCCCCGGCTCTCGGCCTGGGCGCGCAGGTGGCGCACGAAGGAGAAGAGGTTTTCTCCCATGCCGCAAAGGACGATATAGCGCCGCAACCGGCTGGGATTGCGCCGGGCGACCAGGGCCAGTTGCCGCCAGAACTGCCAGCGCGCCTCCCCGACCACGCCCTGCCGCCAGAGCAGGCGCAAAAGCGACGTGACGTCCGGGCTGCGGTTTTTTTGGGGCACGGCCAGGGCGGGATCAGCTTTCGCCTTGGGCGCGGCTCCTGGCCTGGAACCCCGGGTCGGACGCATGGCCAGAGTGGCCCGAAAGGCCCGCCCCAGATAGGCCCCTGGCGCGTACAGGGCGTTTAGGGCCGCGAGCTGTTCGGCGAAGATCGCCTCAATGGGGCGCTGGGGGGTGAAATTGGTCAGGGCGTCCCAGCCGCTTTCCTCGATGCCGTCCTGCAGCCGGCCTTCGGCTTTGAGCCTGTCCCACAGGGCGGTCAGGGGAAGGGCGCGCAGCACGTTGACCATGACCCAGGGCAAATCCCCGGCCTCGGCAAAGGCCCGCATGCGCTCGCCGGCCCCGGCTTTTTCGCCGTCCATGCCGAGGATGAAACTGCCGATGACGCTTAGGCCATTGGCGTTTATGGCCCGCAGGGAGTCCAGCAGCGGGTTGCGCACGTTTTGGTGCTTGCGCGCGGCGGTCAACACGTCGTTGTCCGGGGATTCGATGCCGACGAAAACATAGGAGAAATTGGCGGCGGTCAGCAAGTCGATCAGCGGGACGTCCTGGCCCAGGTTGATCGAGGCTTGGGTGATGAAATCAAAGGGCTCGCCATGCCGGGCCTGCCATTCGATGATGCGTGAAAGCATGGCCACGGCCCGGGGACGGTTGCCGATGAAATTGTCGTCGGCCACGAACACCGTGCCCCGGAAGCCGAGCTGGCGGATGGCCTCCAACTCGCCGATGACCTGCTCCGGCGTCTTGTGGCGCTGAACGCGGCCGAACAAGCTGACGATGTCGCAGAATTCGCAGGCAAAAGGACAGCCCCGGGAGGTTTGCAGGGACATGGATTCGTAATCGCCCGGGGCGATGAGGTCGTAGCGGGGCGGGGGCGAGTCGGCCAGGGCGGGCTTGTCCGTGCAGACGAACCGGCCGCTTGTCTGGCCGGCCGCGATAGCGGCCACCAGCTGCGGGATGGTGTTTTCCCCCTCGCCCTGGATGAGGAAGTCGCAACCGGCCGCCAGCACCTCGTCGGGCGCGGTGGTGGGGTAAGCCCCGCCCGCCGCCGTAAGGACGCCCCGGGCCTTGGCTTCCCGCAAAAGCCGCAACAGGCTTTCACGCTGCACCAACATGCCCGAGACGAACAGCAGATCAATGCCCTCCCAATCCGCCTCGGCCAGCGGCCGGACATTGAGATCGACCAGTCGGATGTTCCAATCCCTTGGCAGCAAGGCGGCTGCGGTCAGCAGCCCCAAGGGCGGCAGCAGGGCCTTTTTCCCGGTCATGGCCAGGGTTTCGTGAAAGCTCCAGAACGACAACGGCAACGGCGGGTGCAGCATGAGGACATTTTGCATGGTGTGCCCCGACTAACACATTCCCCACGCGCCCTCCATGAATCATTTTCGTTTTTCATTTCCCGGCCTGTTTCTTCGTGGGCACGCCGAGGCAGGACGGCGATCACCGCTTTTGACAAGCCGACGCGGCATTGCTAGGCCGATGGCATCGGTCGGCAAAAGGGGCGGCGCATGGACAAACGGGCGATGGCGGCATGGTTGCTGCTGGTGGTCATGGGCGGGCTGGCCGTTCCCGGTTTGGGCTTGGCCCAGAAAGCCGGCGGCCAGGGCTCACGGCCCGCCGGACCGCAGTACACGGCGACGGCCCGCAGCCGGCTGGTCGACGAATTGTGTCAGTGCGCCGTGGCGGCCCGCATCACCGGGGCCATGGCCCTGGGGACCAACGACCTGGAGACCCAGCGCAAGGCTGTGGCCCGGACCAGGGAGTTTCTGACGATGGCCAAGGCGTACATGTCGCCGCAGTATGTCGAGGCCCGGTACAAGTCGATGGCGCTGCCGTTTTTGACCCCGGAGCGCCTCACCGACGCCTCGGCCAACGCCTTCATCCTGGAGCGCGCCCACATGTGCGCCTACATCCTGCAAAACACCCCGGAGCGCCTGCGCTACCTCAATGACCTCGTCAAGGGGCAATGACCGTCCGCAACGGGGCCGCCCCGGCCAGGCGGAACGCGGCGGCGTTTGGTAGGCATTTCGCGCGCCGCCCGGCTTTGTCCGGCGGCGAACCGTTGTTGTCGCGTGTCTCGTTTCGCCCGGGCCGCCGTCGGCCGGCCAAACCCCAACGTCGTCGCGAGGGTTGCATGGTCAAAATCCACCGGTTTCTTGCCGCCTCCTGCCTGCTCCTGCTGACCGTCCTGGTCATCCCCCCGACGTCCCGGGCCTGCACCCTGTGGGCCGTAAACGGGGCGGAAGTGGCCGGCGGCGGCTCCATTCTGGTCAAAAACCGCGACTACCCGCCGGGCCATCCGACCGCGTTCGCCCTGGTGACGCCCCGGGAAGGCTATCGGGTCATGGCTATGCTGTCCTTGGGCGGGGCCAAGCCGACCATGGTCGGCGGCGTCAACGAAAAGGGCTTGGCCGTGGTCACGGCCACCGTCGGGACCATCGCCAAGGCCGAGCGCCAGCGGCTGGTGCGCCAGGAACGCCTCGTCTATCCGGTCAACCCCATCCTGACGCGGTTCGCCACGGTGCGCGAAGTGGTGGCCGCCCAGGAGCTGTTGGCCGGCGTCGTGCCCATTTTCGCCCTCATCGCCGACGCGAAGGAAGTGGCCATGATCGAATCCTCGGGCAAGGCCTGGAAGATCGAGGTCATGTCGCGCGACACGTTCACGGCCCACACCAACCATCCGCTGCTCGTCAATACCCCGGACATGCGCCAGGAGCCGGACGCCCAGGGAAGCCTGGTGCGGCTGGGGCGCATCCGCGAGCTGTTGACGGCGCTCAAAAAGCCGGCCGATCTGGACGCCGTGGCCGCCCTGTCCCGGGATCAGGCCGCCGGGCCGGACTGGTCGATCCTGCGCACCGGCTCGGCCCCGGGCAAGGCTCGCACCGTGGGCATGCTGGCCGCCTGGCTGCCGCCGGCCGGCGGCGCGCCAAAGGTCATCATCCGGGTTGTCGATCCGCTGGGAACGCGGCAAGCCGAGGAAACCCTGACCCTGGACGCCGCCTTCTGGAATGCGGCGCCGCCTCCGGGACAGTCGCGCACGCTCTTGCAGTAGGGCGGCCCGGCGGCGAGGCCGGCGGACAGCGGTTGTCGTGCCGCCGGCCGGCCTCGCTCCCCGTCGGCCGGGGACGGTCAGTCCATGTCGGGCAGCAGCACCGCGCCGTCGAACTTGCCGTCCGGGCCGATGTGCAGGCGCAGCATGCGGCCGCCGCTGTTTAAAATGCCGATCTCGATGGAAAAGGTCTGGCCGTCCACGGAGTGCCAGCCGCCGACGTCGTGCTTGACGTGCTGGCCCGATTTGTTGGCCTCAATGGCCTGCCAGATTTCGCAGATGTCCTTGGCGTTGACCTCGGCAAGGCTTTGCATGAGCTTGTGCAGATCCTGCATGTGCATGGCGGCGGACTCCTGGGCGTTGGGGTTGGCGCGGGTCAAAAGAGCCAGATGTGTTCGAGGTCGGCTCCGTCGCGGCCTTCGGTGCGTCGCTCCCGGAGGACCTTGGCCGGCCGTCCGGCCGCCACCATGCCGTCGGGCACGTCGTGGACGACCAGGGAGCCGGCGGCCACGATGGCCTGCCGGCCCACAGTCACGCCGGGCAGCAGGGTCGCCCCGGCGTAGATCTTGGCGTAGTCGCCGACGGCCACCGGTCGGTAGATGCGTTCGATGTGCGAGGCCTCGCCGTGGCTGTGAGTGAAAACGCGCACGTCCTCGGCCAGGGCCACGCCGTCGCCAAGGGTCAGGCCGCCCTTGGTGTCGAGATACACGTTGCGGTTTAAAAACACCCCTTCGCCCACCCGCAACAGCCGGGCGAAGTTGAAGCGCACGTTCTCCTCGGCGGTAAAGGCCGCCCCGCAGGCCCCGAACAGCCGTCGGGCCAACAGCCGCCGAAACGGGATGGCAAAGGGCACGATGAGCGACAGGGGCTGCTTGTCAAAGGCGTCCCACAGGAAATGCATGTGGCGCTCGGCCGGGGTGAAGGGCTGCTCTTCGGCCTTGGGCAGGGTCTCGGCGTAGAGGGAAATACGGCAGACGGTGTCGTACTCCAGGGGCGGCGCTTCGATGAGGGCCAGCAGGTCCAGCACGGCCTCGGGTTCATGGACGCGGGCGAGCAGCTCTTCCGCCTGGCGCAGGCGACAGGAAAACCAGTGGGGCACGGCGGTTCCTCCCGGTGTGGCAACAATGCTGGAGCTGGGGCGTTTCCTTAATGATCCTGCGGTTGGCCGGGGGGCGACAGCCTGGCCGCGCGCGATCTCGCCGCGTCCCCGCGCCGCTGTCGCGGGCGCAAGGCGAGGCTGGCCCAGGATAGGCGAGAGGACAGCGCCAGGGCAAGGGCCGCGAGGATTGCAACCCGGGCGGGACAAAAAAAACGGGCGTTCCCGAAGGACGGCCGGTCCGGGCTTGGGGGCCGCCGTGCGTCGGCCGGGAGACAAATAACGCCCGACGTCCCTGGAGGACGGTCGGGCGTGTTCGCGGTCCGTCAGGGCCAGGGCCAGGGCCAGGGCCAGGGCCGGGACCAAAAAAGACCGGACGTCCCTGGGGAGACGTCCGGTCCTTGTGCCGGCGACTGGGCGACCCGGGCAGGGGCGCGCTATTCGGGCTTCTGGCGGCGTTCCCAGAGCTTCATGTCCTTCATCTTGGCCCGACGTTCCCGGGCCAGGGACTTGCAGGCCAGGGCCTGTGTCTTTTTAAAGCCGTACTTGGCCCGATACTCCTCGGGAGCGAGGCCGTGGGAGGCCAGGTGCTTGCGCGTGATGACCTTGAAGGACTTGCCGCACTCCAGGCAGGTGATGGAGGCTTCCTTGATGGACTTCTTGGGGTCCATGCCGGGAGCGGCCGCTTCTTCCTGGCCGGGGACGGGCTGTCCCGTGGTCAGGGCGGCAATGCCGCTGGCCACGGATTTGACCATGCTCAGGATTTCTTCCTCGGTCATGGGACGCGAGCCGGCCTGGGCCTTGACGATCTCCAAAGCGCTTTGCAGATATTCTTCCATGGATTTCCTCTCGATGAATTCAATTTGAAGTCGGCGGTATACAGAGTGTTCTGGTAGGAATCAAGTCCCATTCTACACGCTTTTTGGAATCCGTAAAGGGGATAGTGGGTTCGTCGGATTTGGCTTATCGATGCTTTGACAGTCACGCCAGGGGGGCGTCTGGCCTTGGGGACGCCACCGTGCCGCCGTAGCGACCATGGCATGGTCAGGCGTCGGGCGTTATGAGCCGCTCTTGCTCTCGGCTGGATGGGCTGTTCGAGTCGCGCCGACCGGGCGGCCAGGGCTCCTGGCCTTGAGCCAACGTAAAAAAATCAAGAGAGTTGCCCCCATTGCGTCACGATGCTAAGAATGGCTCAAGAACCAGGGCATCGCCTGCGTGGTCCGTCGCCGATTCTTGTCCTTGGGCCGTCCTGGAGTTGGGCAGAGGGGAGTTTTATGGTCGCTGGCCTGTCTGTCGATGAGGAACAAGAAGGCGCTTTGGGCTTTCCCGTTGTCGGCGTCGCGGCTGGGGATGCCGGGCGGCTCGAAGCCTTTCTGGCCGGCTTGCCCGCTGACTGCGCCGCCGCCGTGGTGGTCCTGGCCGATGGGGAAGGCATGTTGGACCCGGCTGCCCTGGCCGCCCTGGCTGGGAGAGGCCGGCTGCCGGCGACTGTCGCCAAGGACGGAGCGCGGCTTGCGCCGGCAGCGGTGTTTTTGGCCTCGGCCAGGGACGGCTGGATACTGGAAGGCGGGCGGTTGCGGTCACGTCCGCCAGGGGCGGCCGACGTGGCCCTCGACGTCTTTTTCGCCTCGCTGGCCCGAGAGTGCGGGCCGGGCGCGGCGGCGGCGGTGCTGGACGGCGGGGCTACGCCCGGCGCCATGGCCGTTTGGGCCGCCGGCGGACTGGTCCTGGCCGCCGAAGCAAACGCCTTTGCGCCAACGTCTCCGGTCTTGGCGGGCGGCGTTCCCTGCGACGCGGCGTTGCCGCCGGCCGCCATGGGAGCGGCCTTGGCCGCCTATTTCGCTGCTCAGGCCGGCCACGGGCTTGACGGCGCGCAGGACGGTCTGCCGGACGACGAGGCGGCCCTGATCCGGATTCGCGAATCCTTGGCTGCCCTGGCCGGCCATGAGGCCCAGTCCTACAAAACCAGCACGCTCCTGCGGCGCTGCAAGAAACGCATGCTTCTTGGCGGCTGCCCGAATTTGGCCGCCTACGCGGATCGCCTGGCCGGGGACACCGAGGAAGCGGAGCGGCTTTTCGACGACATGCTCATCGGCGTCACGGCGTTTTTCCGCAATGCCGAGGCCTTTGCCCGGCTTGAGGACGTGGCCCTGCCGGACATCCTGGGCCGGCTGGAGCCCGGGGAGGTCATGCGGGTCTGGGCGGCGGCCTGTTCCACCGGCGAGGAGGCCTACAGCCTGGCCATGCTCCTGGCCGAGCGCCCCGAGGTCCGGGAGGGCCGGCGGGCCGTCAAACTTTTCGCCACCGACCTCGACGCCAAGGCCCTGGAAACGGCCCGGCGCGGCGTCTATCACGCCCGCCATGCGGCCGCTTTGTCCCCGGCCCGGCGCGAGGCCTTTTGCCTCCCGGTCGGCGACGCCTGCCAGATGGCCCGTCAGCTGCGCGAATCCATGGTCTTTGCCGTGCACAACCTGTTGCGCGACCCGCCCTTCCTGGGCATGGATTTGATCCTTTGCCGCAATTTTCTGATTTACATCAATGCCGAGGCCCAGGCCAAGGTGCTGTCGCTTTTCGCCCATGCCCTGCGTCCCGGCGGCTATCTGCTCCTGGGGCCGGCCGAGTCCATCGGCCCGGCCCAGGCCTTTTTCACCACCGTGGACAAGACCTGGCGGCTTTTTCGACGCAAGCCCGCCACCGCCTCCGTGCCGCCGCCCACGCGGTTCGTGCCCCCGCCGCCAGGGGCCAGCCCCGTCACGCCGCCGCCCCGCGTCGCGCCCGCCGATCATGAAGGCCTGGCCGAGGGCGCGCTGTTGGCCCGCTATTGCCCGCCGTCGGTGCTGGTCGCAGCCAACGGGCAGATCCTGCGGTTCGTGGGCGACCTCAATCCTTTTCTCGAACTGACCTCGGGCGAACCCAGCCTGACCGTGGGCAAACTGGTCCGCAAACCCCTGCGTCCGGCCGCGCGCGAGGTGCTTGCGGCCGTGGCCAGGGACGGCGGCGAGGCCGTGTCCGGCCCTGTCTTCCCGGCAGAGTCGGCCGGCGACGGCGTCCTGGTGCGCGGGCTGCCCGTGGCCGACGTCTGGGGAAACCAGGCGCTGACGGTGCTCAGCTTTGAATCCCTGGCCGGGCGGGACAACGCCGAGCCGGCCTCGCCGCCGCCGGATCGCGCCCAGACCGATCTGGTCGTGCGCTACGAGACGGCCCTGGAACGCCTGGGCGACGACCTCGGCCGGGCCGTGTCGCGCTACGAAACCTTGACCGAGGAGCTGCGCGCCGCCAACGAGGAACTGGTCGGGACCAACGAGGAACTCCAGTCCTCCAACGAGGAGATGGACGCCTCGCGCGAGGAACTCCAGTCGCTTAACGAGGAACTCAACTTCGTCAACGCCGAACTCCAGCACAAGGTCGACGAACTGGCCCAGGCCCGGGGGTTCGTGGAAAACCTCCTGGCCGCCGCCAACGTCCCGACCCTGGTGCTGGACGGCTCCCTGGCCGTGGTCCGCTTCACCCCGGCCATCACCGGCCTGTTCCATCTCGTGCCCACCGACCTCGGTCGGCCCGTGGCCAACATCAAGACCACCTTCGAGGCCAAACGCCTGCTGGACGATTGCCGGCAGGTCCTGTCCGGCGGCGGCATCATCGAGCGGGAAACGCGCTGCGAAGACGGCCGCTGGTATCTCCAGCGGGCCTATCCCTTCCGGTCGCCCGAGGGCGTGGTGGACGGCGTGGTGCTGACGTTTGGCGAGGTGACGGCGCTGAAGGAGGCCGAGGCGGTGCTGCGTCGGGGTCAGGCCGAGCTTGAGGAGCTGGTGGCCCGGCGCACCGAGGAACTGCGCGAAAAGGCCCGACTCCTTGATCTGGCTCCGGTCATGGTGCGCGACCTGGACGGCCGGATCACCTACTGGAACACCGGTTCCTGGGAACTCTTCGGCTATGCCCCGGAAGAGGCTTTGGGCCAGATCTCCTGGGATCTGTTGGCCACCGAGTTCCCCCAACCCCTGGCCGTGGTCACCGAAGAACTGTTGCGCCAGGGGCGCTGGACCGGGGAACTGCGCAAGTGGGCCAAGGACGGCCGGCGCATCGATTTAGCCGTGACCTGGGTGCTCAACCGCGACGCGGCCAGCCGGCCGGTCTCCATTTTGGAGGTGGCCAGCGACGTCACCGAGCGCAACCGCCTGGAGACCCAGGCCCGGCGTTGGAGCCGGGTGTTCGAGAGCGCCGAGTTCGGGCTGGTCCATGTCGACGCTCGCGACAACACGTTTCTTGAAGTCAACCCGGCCTTTGCCCGGCAACGCGGCTACGCGCCGGACGAACTCGTCGGCGGGTCGCTTGCCCTGCTCTTTCCCGAGGAGGAGCGGGAGCGCGTCCGAGAGGCCATCGCCAGCTTCGACGCCCTGGGGCACGGCGTGGTCGAGACCGTGCATGTCCGCAAGGACGGCAGCCGGTTCCCGGTCCTGGTGGAAGTGACGACCCTTCGAGACGCTGCCGGGGCCACGATTTCCCGGGTGGCCTATGCCCTGGACATCACCGAACGCAAACGGGTCGAGGAGGCGCTGCGCGACATGGCCCGGTTCCCGGGGGAAAACCCCAATCCGGTGCTGCGCGTCATGCCCGATTTCACGGTGGCCTACGCCAACCCGGCCAGCCTGGAACTTTTGGAATCCCTGGGCGGCGCGCCGGGCCAGACCCTGCCTGAAGCCTTGCGCCCCCTGGCGGCGGCGGCTTTTGGCCAGGGGATGCGGGCCAGCGGCGAAATCGCCGTAGGCTCCCGGCTGTTCGCCTTTTTCGTCCAGCCCGTGCCCGGTCGCGGCTACGTCAACGCCTACGGCCTGGACATCACCGAGCGCAAACGGGCCGAGGAAGCCTTGGCCGAAAGCGAGGCCCGCTACCACGGTCTGTTCGAGGCCATGGCCGAAGGCGTGTGCCTGCTGGCCATGGTGCGCGACGCGGCCGCCGCGGTGGTCGACTACCGCATTCTGGACGTCAACCCCGGCTATTCGGCCATCCTCGGCATTTCCCGGGAGCAGGCCATGGGCGGCAGCGTGCGGGAAATCTACGGGGTGGACGAGCCGCCCAACCTTGATGTCTACGAACGCATCGTGGAAACCGGTCGGCCCGAGTCCTTCGAGACGTATTTCCCCCCTCTGCGGAAGTATTTGCGCGTCTCGGCCATGCGCACCGGGCCGGACCAGTTCGCCGTGGTCTTCGAGGACGCCACCGCCCGTATCGAGGCGACAAGCGCCCTGGCCCGAAGCGAGGAACGCTTGCGCCAGCTCGTGGAGTCCGCCCCGGACGCCATCATGGTGCAGTGCGAGGGGAAATTCGCTTCGGTCAATGCGGCGGCGGCCCGCCTGTTTGGGGCCGCCAATCCCGAAGAGTTGATCGGCCGGGAAATCATCTCCATGGTCCATCCCGATTCCCGTGAAATCGTGCGTCAGCGCATCCGGAGCGTCAACGAGGGCCGAAGCAGCGAGCCCCTGGTGGAATTGCGCTACCTGCGTCTGGACGGGGAATCGGTCCCCGTGGAGGCCATAGCCGTGCCTTTCGAGCACCAGGGCAAGCCGGCAAGCCTCGTCTTCACGCGCGACATCACCCAACGGCTGCAAGCGGCCGAGGAAAAGCGCCGCCAGGACGCTCTGGCCGAGGCCGTGGCCCGCATCCAGGGGGCTTACGTCGCGGGCCAGTCCGCCGAAACGATCTTCGCCGCGGCCCTGGCCGAGGTGGTGGCCGCCACCGACAGCCGCTTCGGCTACGTGGCCGAACTCGTCGAGGATGTCCCGGGGCAGCCCGTCCAGCGGATTTTGGCCGTTTCCGACCTATGCTGGGACGCAGTTTCGGGGTCGCCGCTGTCGCCCGCCGAGGCCCGCAATCTGATCTTTACCGCCGCAGACGGGCTTTTGGCCGCCGCCTGCCTGGCCGGCGAACCGGTCATCGCCAATAGCCCGTCCGACGATTCCCGATCCTGCGGCCGGCTGCCCGAAGGCCATCCGCCCCTGGCGGCCTTTCTGGGGCTGCCCTTGCAACACGGCCAGGAGTGCGTGGGGGCCATCGGTCTGGCCAACCGGGAAGGCGGCTACGACGTGGCCCTGGCCGAGCAGGTCCGTCCCCTGGCCGAGGCCTGCGCCCGGATTATCGAACGTCTGCGCCTGGACCGGCGGCTTGTCGCCGCCAAAAAGGCGGCCGAGGCCGCCAGCCGCTCCAAATCGGAATTCCTGGCCAACATGAGCCACGAGATCAGAACGCCCTTAAACGGCGTGCTCGGCATGCTCCAGCTCCTGGACGGCACGGACCTCGACGCGGAGCAGGGCGAATATGTGGATAACGCGGTCAAGGCCTCCAAACGGCTCACGCGCCTGCTCTCGGACATCCTCGACCTGTCCATGGTGGAGTCCGGCCGGTTGATCATCCGCCAGGAAGCCGTGGACCCGGCCGATCTGCGCGGCGCGGTCATGGATCTCTTCTCCCTGCCGGCCCGGGAAAAGTGCCTGTCCTTGTCTGTTGGCCTTGATCCGTCCCTGCCCGAGCGGTTGTGGGCCGACGAGGCGAGGCTGCGCCAGATTCTGTTCAACCTCGCGGGCAACGCCGTCAAATTCACCGACGCCGGGGGCGTGTCCGTGAATATCGCTCCGGCCTCCCAGCGGTTCGACGCGGGTTTTCATCTGCTTATCACCGTGACCGACACGGGCATCGGCATCCCCGACGACGAACTGGGCGTCATTTTCGAGCCTTTTGGCCAGGTGGAGGGCGTTTATGTGCGCCGGTTCGGCGGCGCGGGGCTGGGACTGTCCATCGTGCGCCGGCTGGTGCGGCTCATGGGCGGTGAAATCGCGGTGGAAAGCGAACTCGGCCAGGGCACGTCCATCCATGTTTCCCTGCCGTTGGCCCGGCACGTGCCGGCCGGGCTCGGCCCGACCGCCTCGCTTTGGATCTCGCGCCCCGCAGCGGGCCTGTCGGCTTTGTGCCTGCTGCTGGTCGAGGACGACGCGGTAAGCCTCATGAGCTTCGCCCGCATGCTTGAAAAGGCCGGTCATACCGTGGACATGGCCGAGAACGGGGCCGAAGCCGTGGCCATGGTGGCCCGCCGCGACTATGACTGCATCCTCATGGACGTGCAGATGCCGGTCATGGACGGCGTGGCCGCGACCCGGGCCATCCGTGAGGATGTTGCCCTGGGGGAAAGGGCCGCGACGCCCATCGTGGCCATGACCGCCTACGCCATGGCCGGGGATCGGGAAAAGTTCCTGGCCGCCGGCATGGACGACTACGTGAGCAAGCCCGTGGACGCCAAGGAACTGGAGCGGGTGCTGGCCCGGGT
>JAEZEM010000334.1 GCA_023417745.1 Pseudomonadota bacterium | reverse complement strand
GCAACGGATCGCCTTTGTCTTCGAAAACGGCGACTGGGGCACCGGCTTTGCCGAGAAGTGGCGCGAACTGGCCAAAAAAGACGGCTACGAGATCGTTCTCGACGAGCCCTACCCCAGCACCGCCACCGACCTCACCCCGGTCGTGACCAAGCTCAAGGCCGCCAAGCCCGACATCGTCATGCTCGTGTCCAACGCCGCCGACGCCATCCTTTTGACCAACACCATGGCCGAAATGCAGGTCAAGCCCAAGGTCGTCCTGGCCAGCGGCGGCGGTCATGCCGATCCCAAGTTCCTGGAAAACACCGACACCAATGCCTTGGGCATCTTTGACGAAGTCGAGTGGAACACCGACGTCAACAAGCCCGCCGCCAAGCCGGCCAACGAGAAGTTCAAGAAGAAGTATGGCTACGATCTGACCGGCGAATCCGTCGACGCCTACGTCGCCATGTACGTCATCGCCGACGCCCTGGAACGCGCCGCCTCCACCGAGCCGGCCAAGATCCGCGACGCCCTGGCCGCCACCAACCTGACCACCGGACCGGGCATGATCGTCTCCTACGACGGCGTCCAGTTCGACGAAACCGGCCAGAACAAGAACGCCGGCATCGTCATCGTCCAGGTGGCCAATGTCGACGGCAAGCCCGAGCGCGTCACCGTGTGGCCCAAGTCCGCCCGCCGCGCCGGTTACGTCCCGGCCTTCCCCGCCAACAAATAGTCAACGTCGCGCCAACGCCCCGGACCGGCCTGCCGGTCCGGGGCAAACGTCCGGAGAGGCTTTCATGACCGCGGTGATTCAGGCGGCGCTCAACGGCACCATGATGGGAGCCATGTACGGGCTGACGGCCCTTGGACTCACTCTGATCTTCGGAGTGATGAAAGTCGTCAACTTTGCCCACGGCTCACTGCTTATGGTCGGCATGTTCAGCGCATATTGGCTGATTCGACTCACGGGCATCCACCCGTATCTGGCCCTTGTCATTGTTCCCCCCGTCCTGTTCGTCTTTGGCTACTACCTGCAGAACGTGGTGATTAAACCCGTGTTCAAAGCCGAAGGCCAGGTGCGCGAACCGTTGACGGTCATCATCGTCACCACCGGCGTCTGGTACGTCCTCGACAACCTGGCGCTCATGCTCTTCGGCGCCGAGTACCGCACCGTGCGCACGGCCATTTCCAACAAGTCCTTCGCGCTTGGCGAATTCATCATCTCCATCCCCAAATTTTCCGGCTTTGTCGTAGCCGTCGCCACGGCCGTCGGCCTTGCCCTGTTCATGCGCAAGACCAAAACCGGCAAAGCCCTTCGGGCCACCAGCCTGGACCGCGAAGCGGCCAATCTCATGGGCATCAACCAGTACCGCATCTACAACATCGCCTTCGGCCTCGGCACGGCCATCGCCGGCATCGCGGGCTGCGTGCTCATCCCCTTTTACTACGTCTACCCGTCGGTTGGCGTGGTCTTCGACATCCGGGCCTTTATCATCGTCGTGCTCGGCGGCCTTGGCAGCATTCCCGGCGCGCTCCTGGGCGGCCTGGTCATCGGCCTGATAGAATCCGTCTTCTCGCAGTTTATGGCCTCCACCTGGACCGAAGCCATCATCTACGCCATCTTCCTCATCATTCTCTTCGTCAAACCATCCGGCTTCTTCGGCCACAAACAGGATTGGTAGGAGGCGCGCCGTGAGCCGAAAACAACTCGACCGGATATTGCTGGCGGTGGTCGCCCTGGCCGCCTTCGGGCTGCCCCTGGTAGTGACCTCGCCCACCTATCTGCAAATCCTCATCCTGCTCTTTTTCTACGCCTATCTGACCACGGCCTGGAACCTGGTCGGCGGCTTTGCCGGCGTGCTGCCCCTGGGGCATTCCGTTTTCGTCGGCATCGGAGCCTACACCTCCTCGATCCTGACGCTGCAATACGGCGTGTCGCCCTGGATCGGCATGTTGGTTGGCGGGGCCATCGCCGCCGTCGTCGGCGTCATCATCGGCCTGCCCACCTTCCGGATGCGCGGGGCCTACTTCTGCCTGTGCACCATCGCCTTTGCCGAAGGCATCCGGGTCATGGTGGAAAACATCGACACCCTGGGACCGCTCAAGATCAACGGCCCCCGGGGCCTGCTCGTGCCGCTGCTGAAGGACCCCACGTTCTGGGACTACCAGTTCATGTCCAAGCTGCCCTACTATTACATCATCCTGGTGCTCTTGATCCTGGTCCTGGCCTTTACCTGGTTCGTCTCCCGCTCCAAGGTCGGCTACTATCTGGCCGCCGGCGGCGAAGAACCCGAGGCCGCCGCCGCGCTTGGCATCAACGTGGCAAACTACAAGCTCTTTGCCATGGCGCTCTCCTGCTTCCTCACCGCCCTGGCCGGCACGTTCTACGCCCAGCTCATGCTCTATTTCTATCCCAAGGGCCTCATGGGCCTTGATCTCTCCTTCGAGATCGCGTTTATCGCGCTGATTGGCGGCCGGGGCACCATCGCCGGCCCGGTCATCGGCGCGCTGCTCTTGCGTCCGCTCAACGAATTCACCCGCATCTATTTAAGCGACATGCTGCCCGGGCTGCATCTGGTCATCTTCGGGCTCATCCTCATCCTGGTCATGATCTACCTGCCCAAGGGTCTCACCGCGCCGCTGGCCGCCCTGTATGACCGGCTGGCCCGCAAAATTACCGGCCAGGGAGCAGCGAAATGAGCAACATCCTGGAAGTCACCAATCTCACCAAGCACTTCGGGGGCTTAACCGCCGTCAGCTCCCTGGATCTGCACATCAAGACCGGCGAAATTCTGGCCCTCATCGGCCCCAACGGCGCGGGCAAATCCACGGTATTTAACCTCGTGGCCGGCGTGTTCGCCCCCTCCGAAGGCGTGATCAAGTTCGACGGACAGACCATCCACGGCCAAAAGCCCTGGGATCTCGCCAGGCTAGGGCTGGCCCGCACCTTCCAGATCGTCAAGCCCTTCGGCAGCAAGACCGTGCTGTATAACGTCATGGTCGGGGCGTTTTTGCGCACCAACTCCACCCAAAAAGCCCGGGAGATCGCCGAGGAAGTGCTGGTCACCCTCCAGCTTGACCATACCAAGGACATGCTGGCCGCCAACCTGACCATCGCCGACCGCAAACGTCTGGAGATCGCCAAGGCCCTGGCCACCGATCCCAAGCTGCTGCTCCTTGACGAGGTCATGGCCGGCCTTCGACCCACCGAAGTCGACGACATGATCGGCATCATCCGCAGCCTGCGCGACCGGGGCGTCACTGTCTTTGTCATTGAGCACATCATGCGCGCCGTCATGGCCCTGTCCGACCGGGTGGTGGTCATCCAGTTCGGCCAGAAGATCGCCGAAGGCTCGCCCGAGGCCGTCACCAAGGATGAAAACGTCATCAAGGCCTATCTGGGAGGCGAGTATGACGCTGCTTAGCGTGGA
>JAEZEM010000298.1 GCA_023417745.1 Pseudomonadota bacterium | reverse complement strand
CCGGGACGGTCTCCGTGCTCGGGCCGCGCCGCTTCGCCGCCCTGGCCGAGGGCTTCACCCTGCCCTGGCTGCGCTTGCTACGGGCCGATCCCGATTTCGCCCCAGGGCTTCATGTCTGCCCCAAGACCGCCCGGGGGCTGGTCGAGGAAGGACTGGCCGGCTGGCGCGAGCTGCCCCTGGACCGGCCGACCGGCTACGCCGAGGCTTGCCTGTCCCTTGGCCCGGGCGGCCGCGTCTTCGGCCAGGCTTGCCTCAATAACCCCGGAGCGCGTCTGCCGGACGGCCTGCTCCGCGAACTTGTCGTGGCCTGATGCGGCCGGCCACAAAACCAACCGGCACGGAGGTCGGCATGAACGAAAAGGCAACCTGTTTGCGCCAGTTGTCCGACAGCGTGGTCAACATGGACGACGAAGGGATCGTGGCCCTGGCCCGGAACTACATCCAGGCCGGCCATCCCGCCCTGGACGGCATCCTCGGCGGTCTGGTCGACGGCATGAACCGGGCCGGGGCGCTGTATGAGGAAGAGGAATATTTCGTCTCGGACCTGCTGCTGTGCTCCGACGCCATGTACGCCGGGCTGGGCGAGCTCACGCCGCATCTGCCCGAGGAGGCGAAAAACGCCCGCAAACCCCGGGCGGTCATCGGCGTGGTCGAGGGCGACACCCACGACATCGGCAAGAATCTGGTCAAGATCATGCTGGAGACGGCCGGCTTCGAGATGCACGACCTCGGCCGCGACGTGCCGGTGACCGACTTCGTGGCCAAGGCCAAGGACGTCGGCGCGTGTCTGGTGTGCCTGTCCACGCTCATGACCACCACCATGACCAACATGGGGCGCATCGTGGCCCTGCTCGAACAGGAAAACCTGCGCGACACGGTCAAGGTCATCATCGGCGGCGCGCCGGTGTCGGCGGCCTTTGCCCGCAAGATCGGGGCCGACGGTTACGCCGGCAACGCCGTGGAAGCCGTGGCCGTGGCCAGACGGCTGCTTGGCCTCGAAGCCCCGGCCCGGGCCTGAGGCCGCGCCGTGCTTGATCCCAAGACCCGCCTGCGAAAGGCCCTGGCCAGGCAGCCCGTGGACCGGCCGCCCTGCATCTGCCCCGGCGGCATGATGAATCTGGTCACTCGGGAACTCATGGAGCTCTCGGGCCATGGTTGGCCGGCCGCCCACACCGATCCGGCAGCCATGGCCGCCCTGGCGGCGGCGGCCCACCCGGCCGGTTGCTTCGAAAACCACGGCCTGCCCTTTTGCATGACCGTGGAGGCCGAAGCCTTGGGCGCGCGGGTGGCCATGGGCGACATGGGCAGCGAACCGCGCGTGACCGCCTATCCCCTGGCCGACTTGGACGGCTGGGAGCAATTGCCGGCCTTCGATCCCGGTGCGGGCCGAGCGGGCGTCGTGGCCGAGGCCGTGCGGCGGCTGGCCCGGCGCGACGACGGCGTGCCCGTCATCGCCAACCTGACCGGCCCTCTGAGTCTGGCCGGCAGCCTCGTCGAACCCATGATCCTGTACAAGGCCCTACGCCGTGACCCGGACCGCGTCCGGGCCTTCATCGACCGCTTAAGCGACCACATCCTCGCTTTCGGGCGCACCCTGCTCGACGCCGGAGCCGACGTCATCGCCCTGTCCGACCCCAGCGGCACCGGCGAGATCCTTGGCCCCAAGCTTTTTGCCGCCTACGTCCTGCCGGCCGTCAACCGCATTGTCCGGGGCCTGCGCCAGGCGGCGCCTCAGGCCGGGATCATCGTCCACATCTGCGGCAAGATGCACACGGTGTTCCCGCTGCTTTCGGCCATCAAGGCCGATGCGCTGAGCTTCGACGCCGTGGTCAGCCTCAAAAAGGCCCGCCTCCATCTGCCGGACACGGCCCTCATGGGCAACGTCAGCACCTTTGCCCTGGAATCCGGCCGGCCGGAAAAGGTGGCGGCCCTGACCCGCCACAGCCTGACCAGCGGCGCGGACATCGTGGCCCCGGCCTGCGGCATGGGCAACGCCTCGCCCCTGGCCAACGTCCGGGCCATGCTGGCGACCGTGCGCAACCACGTCCCCGGAGCCCAAGACCATGCCCGTCATCCGCTTGCCTGAGCACGGCAAGACCATCGACTACGTCCCCGGCCCGTCGCTGCTGGACCTGCTGTCCGGGGCCGGGCTCATGCCGCCAAGCCCCTGCGGCGCGGCCGGCGAGTGCGGCAAATGCGCCGTGACCATCCTGGCCGGCGACTTGCTCCCGCCCACGGCCCAGGAAGCCGCCCTGCTGCCGGCCGACGCCCTGGCCCGGGGCCGACGGCTGGCCTGTCTGGTCCGGCCTCAGGGCGATCTGGACGTGGAAGTGGTCCCGGACCCCGGCAACACCTCGGACGGCGCAAACGACTGCAACCTGGCCCAAGGCCATCTGCCCGCCTTTGCCCTTGACGCGCCCCTGAAAAAACGGCTGGTCGTCCCGGCGGCCCAGGCTCCCGGCTCCCCCGAAGACCGTCTGGCCGCCGCCCTGGGCCTGCCGGCCCTGCCCGCCTGGGCGTCGCGCGGGCTGGACTGTAACGCCCCAAGCCTGACCGCCGTCTTCGACGATGGCGAACTGGCCGCCCTGCGCCCTGGCGACGAAACAGGCCGCTGCCTGGGCCTGGCCGTGGACATCGGCACCACCACCGTGGCCGCGGCCTTGCTGGATCTGCGCACGGGCCGGGAACTGGCGGTCAGGACCGCCCTCAATCCCCAGAAACGCTGGGGGTTTGACGTGCTGACCCGCATTGGCCACGTCATGGAACATCCGGGGCAGGGGCTGTCGGCCCTGCAACAGGCCGTGGTCGGCTGCCTCAACGAGCTGGCGGCCAGGCTGGCCGAGACGGCCGGGCTGCCTGCGGCCGCCATCGACGCCGTGGCCGTGGCCGCCAACACGGCCATGCTCCATATGCTGCTTGGCGTGGACCCCTCGCCCCTGGCCCTGGCCCCGTTCACGCCGCCTTTTACCGCCGCCAGGCGACTGCCGGCGGCCGAGATTGGCCTCACGGCCGCGCCCGGGGCCGGGCTGTACTGTCTGCCCTCGGTGTCGGCCTACATCGGCGCGGACATCGTGGCCGGACTGTACGTGGCCGGCCTGCACGAAGCCCGGGACACGGTCCTGTTCCTGGACATCGGCACCAACGGCGAGATCGCCCTGGCCCATGACGGACGGCTTTGCGCCTGCTCCTGCGCCGCCGGACCGGCCTTGGAGGGCATGAACATTTCCTGCGGGGTGCGGGCCTGTTCCGGGGCGGTCGAGGCGGTGGAACTGGCAGGAGACGGGGTTGTCCTGACGACCATTGGCGACGCGTCGCCGGTCGGGCTTTGCGGCAGCGGCCTGCTGTCGGCCATAAGCGCCCTGCTGCGCGCCGGCTGCCTCACGCCGCGCGGCAACGTCGTCAAGGCGCGCGATCTGGCGGACGGGGACCCAAGACAGGCCCTGCTATGCCAGCATGACGGCAAGCCGGCGGTCTGTCTGCATCCCGGCGAGCCGCCCATCGTGCTGACCCAAAAGGATGTCCGGCAGGTGCAGCTGGCCAAGGGCGCGCTGCTGTCCGGGCTGACGGCCCTGCTGGAGCAGCACGGCCTGGCTTTGGAGGCTGTGGACCGGGTGCTCATCGCCGGCCAGTTCGGGGCGCACTTGTCGGTGGCCAGCCTCACCGGCTGCGGCATCATCCCGCCGGGCCTGGCCGCCAAGGTCGCCTACCTGGGCAACACCTCGAAAAGCGGGGCCTGCCTGGCCTTGCTGTCCGCCCCGGCCCGCCGGGCCATGGAGCGGCTGGCCGGGGAGGTGGGCTATCTGGAACTGGGCCGGCTGCGCGATTACGACCGCCGTTTCATGGCCTGCCTGGATTTTCCGGCCGCGCCCTGACACGGGCCGCCGCGCGTTTTCGCGGCCTGACAACCGGCCTGAAGCCAGGTCGCGCCGCCCCAAGGAGCGCCGATCCCGAGCCGCCCCGGGACGCGCCCACGAGGCATGAGCGAATCTGGCGACCCGTCCATCATTACGGCGTTCGACGCCCCCGCCGCAGGACGCGGGGACGCGCCGGACCTCAGGCGTGCATCTTCGCGACAACGACCGTCGCGTCGTCATATTTCTTGGCGTACGTCTCGAAGATATGCCAAGCGATATTCTGTTCGCGCCGCAGGGCGACGTCCCGAGGAATCTCGAAGTGGCTTTGTATGCCGTCGGAGAACATCACCGCGATGGTTCGCCTGGTCAGCTGGTGGACGCTGGACGCAAGCGACGGACAGCTCAGGCCAAGCGTGCCGTAGCGCCCGTCGAGTTTTCGGACGCCATCGGGATCATACAGCCGCAATTCGATATTGCCGATGCTCAAGTACCGCAGCTGTAAGGTCGCGTTCTCCAGCTTGGCCAGGGCCATGGCCGCCCCGCGAGACCCCTTGAGCGCCGCGTGGCAGCCGGCGAAAATGGCCTCCAACGAGGATTCGCAGCTCGTCTCCAGGTAGTTGAGCGCCAGCCTGGCCGTGGCGTGGGCGTTGGGACCGTGGCCCAGGGCGTCCACGATGCCGAACAGGCTGTGCTCAACCTGATGCTTCAGGAAAAAAATATCCCCGGATTCCTTTTCCCCAGGCACAGCCCGGCTGAACACGGAAAAGCCGAACTTGGGAAAAACATGTCGGTAGAGCCACTTGCGTGCCACGACCCGGGTTCCCAAGGGCGATAGCTGCTCCAGCTTGAACTCGTCCATCATCCGCCGGACCCCGGACAGGCCAATGCCCAGGGACCCTGCCGACGAAACCCCGTCTTCCATGGCCCGGGCCGGATCGGCAATGCCCGGGCCTTGGTCCTCGGCAAGGACTTCCAGACAAACGCCGTGGTCGTCCTTGCGGGCGCCAATGCAAAGCCTTCCCTCGCGGGTCCGATGTTTGACGAGATTGAGCCCCAGTTCCGAAATGGCGATCTCTATGGTGGCCGTGCGGATGCCGTCGAAGCCCAGGGCCTCGGCCAGGGACCGCCCGAATTGCCTCCCCCGCAGCACATCCCCCTCCGAACGCACCGGGATGTCCAGCGCGTCATTGATGCGGTCTTCCGGGAGGAGATCGCCCGCAGACCGTTGGTCGTTGACAAAGCCCATGTCGTTAGCGCGGCAAATATTTGGTGAAGGTGATCGAAGAGCCGCGGCCCGGTTGCGACTGGATGTCCAGCCGGTCGCCTAGAGCCTTGGCCCCGCCGAGGCCCAGCCCCAGGGAGTTGCTCGTGCTGAACCCCTTGGAAAGCGCCCGCGACACGTCCGCCATCCCGGGTCCCTGGTCGACGAAGGTGAAGACCAGGCCCGGGCTGGGGCTGGCCAGCCCGATGCGCATCAGGCCGGAGCCGGCATGCACGACGATGTTTCGGGCCAGTTCGGAAACCGCCGTCACGATCTTCGTCTGATCGATGATGTTAAACCCCAGGCGCTGCGCTTCGACCCGCGCTCGCTGCCGGGCCAGGATGATGTCTTCATAACCGCCGATCCCGATCTCGACGACGCTGAGCCGATCCGCCCCAGAGGTCATGTCTTGTCTCCTGGGGACATGAGCATCCCCGCTTTGAGCGATTCGAGCATCTCCAGGCCATACTCAAGATTGAGCGCCGTATTGAGCCCCTTGAGGTTGAGCCCAAGATAGATCAGGGAGATGACGACCTCCTTGCGCATGCCGGCGAGCACCGTGGCGCAACCCATGAGTTTCGCCATCTCGGCCGTCTCCAGAAGAATGCGCCCCAAAAAAGTGTCGATCAGCGACACGGACGAAATGTCGATGAGCAGCCCCTTGGCCCCGGTCCGCTCGATTTTGGCCAGGATGCTTTCCCGGAGTTTCAAGGCGGTCTCATCATCGAGCTCGACTTGTATGGGCACGATGATGGTGTCCCTGAGAACAAGTATGGTCACCTCGGACATCGTCATCTCCTCGTTATTTGGACTCGATCATGTTGAAAGCCATCTTCAGCCCATCGGCCAGACTGGTGCGCGTTATGGTGCTGGTCAGATCGACGCCCAGTTCCACGATGGTCTTGGAGATCTTGGCGCTGATCCCCGTGATGATGCATTCGGCCCCCATGAGCCGCGTGGAGGTCGCGGTCATGATGAGATGCCGGGCCACGAGGCTGTCGACGATGGGAATGCCCGAGATGTCCAGGATGGCCACCCGGGCCTGGGACATCTCGATGGCGGTGAGAAGCGATTCCATCATGAGCTGGGTGCGGCGGCTGTCGAGCATGCCGACCAGCGGGATCAACAGGATCTTGTCCCAGATCTTGACCACCGGCACGGAGATTTCCTCCATGGCCCGTTGCTGGTCATGGATCAGCGTTTCCCGATTTTCCTCGTAGGTGTCCAGGGTCACCAGACTGAGCCGGTCCAGCAGCAGGCTCAGCGCCATGACGGCGTCCAAGGCCGCCTCGGCCGCCATGTCCCGCCGCAGGACGTCAACCAGCCCGGCCCGCAGGGCGAGGATGGCCCGGGCGGTCTCGGACGGAGAAATGTTGTTGATGGTCATCAGACGGCTGAATTTCTGCAAGGCTTGCCGCAAAAGCGTGTTGTCCAGGACGTCGACGCCCCCTCCCTTCAAGGAAGCCAGCAGCCCCTCAAGGATCTCCCCGAAAATCCGGCCATGCTCCTCAACGTCCAGGATGCGGGCCACGGCAGCGCATTCCCGCACCACCTCGATCTCCCACTTGCGCTGCAACTCGGCACGCTTGCCATCAAGCACCGCGTAAACATCCAGACCAATCAAATCAGACATGATACCTGCTCCTCTGTTTACAGCTAAAAATCAATGCATCCATTCTTGGCGTTTCCCTGCGACTCAAAAAAACGTGACGTCGTCGGCGTCAGCCTGTTGCTTGACGACGGTTTTCCGCTGCTCCGCTTGCACCTCAAGCCGGCTTTGGGCGATCTTGCGCTCCGATTCCATCGTATAGACCGAAGAGAGCCGGCGCAGGATTTCCTCCTTGAGGCCCAGCTCCAGCAGCTCGGACTCGATGAGTTCACGGCTTTCCACACGGTTGAAATCGTCATGCATCTCTTGAAGCGCCGCAACGACATGGCTCGTGACCTGCTTGGTGATGTCCTCGAACTGCAGGTTAAAGACCATGCTCCCGATCCGGTCGCGGATCGAGGACGTTTCCCCGATGGAAACGCCCATGACGCGTTCCATCTCCGAGGAAATGTCCAGCAACGAAACAAACAGCCCTTCCATGAGGGCGCTGGTGGAGCTGACGTAGGCGTTCTCCACCTCAATGGCTTCCTTGACCGAAAGCGCCGACGTCTTGATGTAGTTGTGCGCGCCTTCCAGACTTTCCCGGATGCTGACCGCCGCCGTGGCCGACTTGTGGGCCAGCTTTCGCACCTCGTCGGCCACCACGGCGAAGCCCCGGCCGGCTTCGCCGGCCCGAGCGGCCTCGATGGCGGCGTTAAGCGCCAGCAGGTTGGTCTGGTCGGCGATGTAGGCGATGTCGTCGGAAAGCGGCAGCACCTGCCCCAAGATCTGCTGCATGGTGTCGAGCTTGCCGGCATACTCGGTCTTGCCCTCGACAATAAGACCAAGCTCGCCCACGACTTTTTTGATCGTTTCCATGTACCGGGTCCGGATGCAGGCGAAATCCTCGACGCCGCCCGCCTCGCCGGAGGCGACGTGCTGGGCCAGCTGGCTGCGCAGCCGGTCCATGAGGGCGCTGTTGCCGCTGACGCTACGCTCCATGGCGGCCACGATCTCATGGAGCTGGCTGATGACGGCCACGGCCGAGGACTCGATGCGGCTCGTGGAGTCGCCCAGTTGCCCCATGACCACGGCCAGGATGCTTTTCGCGATGACGATCCGCTTTTGCAGGGACAGCAGGGTACCGGCCAGATGCTCCAGACGGTTGTCCGCCTGCTGCCGGGCCGCCGCCTCGCGCTCCTCCAGTTGCCGGTGCAGCGCCTGCGCCGCTTGCTCGCGCGCCTGCAGCTGCTCTTGGGTCCGGCTTTGCAGGGCGGCCAATTCCTCGCGGTGCTCGTCCAAAAGCCGTTGCCGGGTCGTCGGCGCGGCAAACCGCCAGACGGCCAGGCCAACCGGGAGGGCAAAGGCCGCCCACAGACCGGCGACCGCGACGACAAACCGCCAGACGGCGTCCTGCCCGAAGGTCGGCCCGAAAAAGACCAGCCCAGCCAGCCACAGGGTGGCCAGGACCAGGCCGGCGGCCAGGGCCAGCCCCAAGGCCCGGCGGTTGGCCGCCTCTTCCAGATACTCGGAGAAATGCAACAATTGATTGCTCATAGGCTTGGGGACACGCAGACGAGATATTCCGGGTTAAGCACAAGCAGCACCCGACCATCGCCAAGGATGGTCACGCCGCTTAAGTAATCAAGCTCGGCCAGACTGTCCGGGGCGGGCTTGATGGCGATTTCGCAATTGCGCAGCAGCCGGTCGATGATCAGGCCGTAATCGCCCCTGGAGCTGCCGACGACCACCACGGGATATTCCCGGTCATCGGCCTCCCCCTGTCCTTGGGCCGGCAAGCCCCTTTCGCCCGCGAGCAGCCTGTCCAGCCGGGCCACGGGCAAGATCGCGCCCCGGTAGGCCATGCCCTGAACGTCGCCCAGGGCATGGACGTCGCCTGGCGTGGCCAGGATCGTTTCCAGGACATGCTCGATGGGGATGGCGTAGGGCTGGCCGCCGGACTCGACCTGCAAGGCCAGGCTCACCCCCATGCTCATGGGAATGGACAGGGTGATGGTCGTTCCCTTCCCGAACTCGCTGTCGACCTGGATGGTCCCGCTGAGGGATTCCAGGGCCGACTTGACCACGTCCATGCCCACGCCCCGGCCGGACAGCTCGGAGACGGCCTCCTTCGTCGAAAAGCCGGGCTGAAAAATGACGTCGAGAAAACGCGGATCCTCGGGGTCGCCCACGGCCATGCCGAGGCGCACGGCTTTTTCCCTGACCTTTTCCCGATCCATGCCCCGGCCGTCGTCGCGGATGACCACGCGCAGGGTGCGTCCTTCCCGGCTGGCCTCCAGGGTCAGACAGCCCACCTCCGGCTTGCCCGCCTCCAGGCGTTCCTTGGGCGTTTCCAGGCCATGGTCGCAGGCGTTGCGGATCATGTGGATCAGCGGTTCGGAGAGAAGATCGGCGATCTTCTTGTCGATCTCGGTCTCCCCGCCCTCGGTCCGGTAGTCGATGCGCTTGCCTTGCTGACGGGAGATGTCGCGCACCACCCGCACGTACTTCTGAAAGATGCCCCGGATGGGGGCCAGGCGCAGGGCCATGACGCCCCGCTGGAGTTCCCCCGTGATCCGGGAGAACAGGCGCAGGTTGTCCTTGAGCCGCTTTTTCTCGCCGCCGTCGAGGGCCGCCGCGGCTTCAAGACCTTCGACGAGGAAATCGTAGGCGTTGCGGGCGATGACCAGTTCGCCGATCATGTTGTTGAAGGCGTCGATCTTGGCCTCGTCCACCCGCATGACCTTGAGTTCGGCCTGGCGGCCCGGCTCCGCGGCCCGGTCGGCCGCCTGCCTGGCCAAGGCCTGGTCCAGGTCGGCCTCGGTGATCTTGCGCGCCTCGACCAGGATGCGGCCCAGGGGCTTGGCCGCCCCGGACGGCGTCTCCACGGCCTCGGGCGAGGCTTCGTTTACGGGGTCGCCTGCCCCGTCCCCGGGAACGGGCGGCGCTGACAGGTCAAGTTCGGTCACGGCGATCAGGTCGGGGTCAAAGGCCAGGTCGCGGATGTCCTCGGCGGCAAGCCCCGTCGCCACCAGCACGTCGGGCCGCAGGTAGAGGTCCAGCGGGGAAAGCTCCTGACAGGGCGGCACGGCGGTCGTGGGCAGCGGCTGGCAGTAGAGGCATTCTTCCTTGAGATTTCGCAAAAAAATCAGCGGGTCGAAGCCGTTGGCCAGATCTTCCGAGGCAAATCCGAGGCGCACGAGGAAGGGACGGACCCGGACATCGGCCGTCCCGGCCAGGGCGGCTTCAAGGGCCTGGCGAACCGTCTCCGGCAGGATCGAACCGGAAGCACGGGCGCCGGCCGACATTGCCGCCGCGACCCCGACCGGGACAACGGCCTTGGCTGGCGTCAGGCGCGCGAAACTGGCCACCAGTTCGTCATAACGGCCCGGCGTGTCGCCGCGAGTCAGAGCGGCGTGCATCTCCCCGAGGGCGTCCAGGCCCTGCAAAACCACGTCGACCACCTCGGGCGTCAGGGCCAAGCCCCCCTCCCGGAGGCTGTTGAGAAGATTTTCCAACTCGTGGGAGCACTCGCTCAAGCAGTCCAGGCCAAACATGGCGGCGCTGCCCTTGATCGTGTGGATGCCCCGGAAGATGGCGTTGAGCAGTTCGCTGTTGGCCGGGTCCGATTCGGCGGCAAGGGTCGCCGCGGCGACCGAGTCGAGAATGTCGCGCGCCTCGATAAGGAACTGCTGCTTGTAAGCGTTTTTCTGGGTATCCATGGGTATCCGCCGCCGTTGTTATCCGTGATCGGCCGTAAGGGGAGTCAACCGATGATCTTCTTGACCACGGCGAGAAGGGTCTCCGGTTTGAAGGGCTTGACGATCCAGGCCTTGGCCCCGGCCAGCTGGCCTTCGCGTTTTTTGTCTTCCTGGCTCTCGGTGCTGAGCATGACGATGGGCAGGAACTTGTATTTGGCCATGGCCTTGACCGCCTTGATGAGCCCGATGCCGTCAAGGTTGGGCATGTTGAGGTCGGTGAGAATCATGTCGAACCGCGCCCCGCCGGCCAGTTTGGCCAGGGCGTCCTTGCCGTCGCCGGCCTCGACCGTTTCGTAGCCGGCTCCCCGCAGGGTGATGGCCACCAGCCCGCGCATGGAAATGGCGTCGTCAACAATAAGAATGTTCTTGGCCATGAATGCTCCTTCTTCTCGTGGTTGCGCGGCCGCGCTTTACGGCCGGATCAGGGCCGCTGGCCGTAAAGCGCGGCGATTTCCTCAATGATCGGATTGGGCGCGGCGATGGAAAACACCTTGCCGGCGAGGCGGGCGGACAGGCTCATGGCCAAAAGGAATTGGAAATAGGCCGTGTCCATGTCCTTGACCGCGCCGGCCTCCAGACGGCAGACCGTCCAGCCCGGCCCGGCCCAATCCACTTCGAGGGCCAGGCGCCAATGCGCCTCGACATCGAAAATCCGGCACTCCTCGGGCAGCCGAACCACCAACACGTCGCCTTCATGCCTAAGCCGCATGGTCGGCCTCCCTGGGGTTGGACAAAACGGAAGCTCGGGCCGGTCCGGGGTCTGGCCGGTCGTCTCCGACGACGCCGTCGAGGTCGAGCAGCAACATCGGCCGGCCGCCGTCGACCCGGGCCGCGCCCAGGACGAAACGGCGGACCGCTTCGGCGTCGCAGCCGGCGGGCAGCGGCGCGATCTGGTCCCGGCCCAGGGACAGGGGCTTGTACACCCGGTCCACGATCAGGCCGCACAACCCCTGGCCGCTTGCGGCCACAAGGATGCGGGCCTGGCCGTCCGGCTCCGGCCGGGGACCCGGCAGGCCAAGGCGCTTACGCAGGTCCATGGCCGGGATGATGGTCCCCCGAAGGTTGAGCAGCCCGGCGATGCCCCGGGGGGCGCGCGGCACCGGGGCCAGCGCCTCGACCGGACTCACTTCGCGGACCCGGTCCATGGGCAGGACCATGGTCTGGTCGCCAAGCCCGAAACGG
This sequence comes from Pseudomonadota bacterium, assembly GCA_023417745.1. GTDB lineage: Bacteria > Desulfobacterota > Desulfovibrionia > Desulfovibrionales > Desulfovibrionaceae > Solidesulfovibrio. The sequence continues at coordinate 18,132 of JAEZEM010000298.1, read as the reverse complement.
ACGTAGACGTCGGTTGGCGCCTCGTGTTGCCGGCCCGCCAACGCGTCGGCCCCGCCTGGGCCGCCCTCGGCCTCCTGTCCGGCCCCGGCGGCCAAAACGCCTTGCCCGTCGTTCATGGCTTCCAGGAGGTCGGAACCGAGCAACGCCTCCGGGCGCAAGACGAAAACCGGCGCGCCCGTGCCGTCGTCGTGGACGACGTCCAGGACCGGCGAGGCCGGGTCCGGGGCGGCGACCGGCGGCGTCCAGGGAATAATGTTCCCGAGTCCCGCGACCGCCAGCCCGACCGGCCGGCCGGCCAGAGCCAAAAAGAGGATGAAACGCGGCTGGCTTCCCGGGGCGGTCGTCGCCTGGGTCGGGCGCAGCAATCGGATCGGATCAACAATCGGGGTCAGCCGCTGGTTGTCGTCCAGATAGCCGAGCAGGCCGGGCTGGCGATGCGGCGGCGCGACCGGCGCGGCGTAGGGCACGATGCGGCGCAGGGCCTCAAGGGGCAGGCCCAAACGCAGGCCGCCGGCCGTAAAGGTGAAAAGCCGCCCGCCCTGGCTGTCCGCCGTCCGGGAAAAAGCCCGGACCGTGTCGGAACCGGCCGGAGCCGACCGGGAAACGGCCGAAGTTCCGACGCCTGACGACGTCAGGGAAAACCGGCACACGGCGTCGATGTCCAGGCCCAGCACCAGGCCACGGCCGCCCTCGACATGCAGCGCCTCGCGGGCGAAGCCGGCCGTGAGGCCAAGGCCGGGATCGCCCGGCAGCGCTTCCCGCCGGGTCGCCCCGGCTTCGACAATGCCGCGCACTCGGTCCACGGCCAGCCCGATCACCCGGTTGTCCGCGCGCACCAACACAAAGCTCTGCCCGATCTCGTCGCGACCGGCCGGACAACCGAGCCGGTCCCGGGCATCGAGCAGGGGGATGATGCCGCCGCGCAGGTTGGCCAGGCCCAGGAAAAACGACGGGGTCCGAGGCACCGGCGTGACGACCAGATCGGCCACGATCTCTTCCAGCCGGTCCAACGCCATGGCGAAAAGCCGCCCGGCCACTTCGAAGACGAGCACCTTGCCGCAAGGGTCGCCGCCGGACCGGGCCGGGCCGGCTACGGAGGCATTGGCCGTCAGCGCGCCCATGCCCCGTCCTTTCGCCCGCCAAGGGCCATGTCCAACAGTTCGGAGGGGTCAAGGACGAGCAGGGCCCGGCCGTCCCCAAGGATGGACGCCCCGGCCAGCCCGGGCAGATTGGCCAGGTAGTCCACCAGGGGCTTGATGACGATCTCTTCCTGGCGCAGCAGCTTGTCCACGGCCAAACCCAGGGCCTGGCCGTCCCGTTCCAGGACGAGCACCGCCACCTCGTCTTCCGAGGCCGCGTCGTCCGGACTCGCGGGCAGGCCAAGCAGGGCCGCCAGGCTCTCCAGTCCCACCACTTCGCCGCGCAGGGTCAGGGCCTTTTTCCGCAAAAGCCGCTTGATGGAACGGCGGGGCGCCTTGACCGTTTCCCGAATGGCCTCCACGGGAATGGCGTAGGTCGACTCCCCGACGCCGACCAGCAACGCCTCGATGACGGCCAGGGTCAGCGGCAGTTCCAGGCGGATGCGCGTCCCCGCTCCGACCTGGGAATCCACCGTGACGCCGCCGTTGACCTTGCGCAGGTTGGTCAGCACCACGTCCATGCCCACGCCGCGCCCGGAAATCGCCGTGACTTCCTCGGCCGTGCTCAGTCCCGGCCGAAAGATCAGGTTAAGGATCTCCCCCCGGGACAGGGTCGTCTCCCCGGGAGGGACCATGCCCTTGGCCACGGCTTTGGCCAGAATGACCTCGGGATCAATGCCCGCGCCGTCGTCAATGGCCTCGATGACCACGAAATTGCCTTCCTGAGCGGCCCGCAGGATCACCGTGCCCCGCTCGGGCTTGCCCAGGCGGCGGCGCTCCTCGGGGCTCTCAATGCCGTGGTCGGCCGCGTTGCGCACGATATGCACCAAAGGATCGCCAATGATCTCGGCGATGCCCTTGTCGATTTCCGTATCCTCGCCCTGGAGCACCAGATCGATTTGCTTGCCGTTCTGCTGGCAGATGTCGCGGATGATCCGGGGAAATTTCTGGAACACGGCCCGCACCGGCGCCAGACGCATGGCCATGACCTGGCGCTGCATCTCCTCGGCGATGCGCCAGATCATCTGGCTGGCCCCCCGCAGGTCGCGCAGGCCGGGCAGCGGCTCCCGGGCTTGCCGTTCCAGGCTTTTCTCCACATGGCCAAGGACGTTGCGGGCGACCACCAGCTCGCCGACCAGATTCATGAACACGTCGAGCAGGCCCTGGTTGACGCGCATGGTCCTGAGGTCCTGGCCGACCGCGACTCCGGCGGCCGGAGCCGGCCGGGCCGGGCAAGGACCCTCCGGCACGACCGCCGCGTCCGTGGCCGGACCGTCGGGGGCGGCCGCCGTATCCTTTGGCGGCCGCCGCTCGCCCACGATCCGGGCCAATTCCACGGTCACGGCCCCCACGAAATCGGCCAAGGCGTCGAGGAGTCGCGGGCTGTAGCCGGCCTCCCCGAGGCGCAGGGGCTCAAGCAGCCCCTCAATGCCGTCGACGGCGGCCTCCACGGCCGTAAAGCCCATGTAGCGCGCCCCCCCCTTAAGCGAGTGGGCGGCCCGGAAAAACATGTCCACGGTCCCGTCATCCCTGGCCGCGCCCTCTCTGGCCCGGCCGAGACAAAGCTCCATGGTCTCGACATGCTGGGTCGCGGCGTCGATGAAAATGGCCAGGGGATCGCTCAAATGGCGATGGGCCTGCGCTGCGGTCGCCGGCGTCGCGGCCGTTCCGCCGCCCAGGACATCCCGCTCCTCGGCCAGGCGACGCACCAGGCCCACGGCGATGCCCTGGTCGGCGGGGTTGGCGATCATGGCGCGCAAGCCGTCAACGGTTTCAAAACAGACGTCGATGAGGGAACCAGGCAAGGCAAAGGCTTCCTGTTGCCGGGCCACGGCCAGAACGCCCTCCAGGGCGTGGGCCAGTTCGGCAATGGCCCCAAGGCCCACATAGGAAGCGCCGCCCTTGATGGTATGGACGCGCCGGAACAGTTCGGCGACGACCTCGCTGTCCTTCTGGCCCCGGTCCAGGCCAAGCAGGCACTGTTCGGCCTCGTCGAGATTTTCCAGGGCTTCCTGGCGGAATTCGTCGAGAAGCTTGCGCGACAGGGCTGCCTGCCCGTCAGCGGACGACAGGCCGGACGGGCCGGCGGCAAGGGGTTTGTCGGTCATGGGTCCTCCCCCCTCAGGCCAGCAGCATCTGGACCTTGGTCACCAGCTCCGCCGGCTGGGTCGGCTTGACCAGATAGACGTTGGCCCCGGCCTCCAGGCCCTTGATCCGGTCGGCGGCCTCCTCCTCGGTGGAGATCATGATGACCGGAACGTCGCGACAGCCGTCGGTGGCGCGCAGCTGCCGGGTGAAGGCATAGCCGTCCATTCTGGGCATGTTCACGTCGGTGACCACCAGATCAAAGGGTTCGCGCAGCAGCATCTCCAGGGCGAGATAGCCGTTTTTGGCGCAGGAGCACCGAAAGCCCGCGCCTTCCAGAATGTAGGCGTGCAGGCTCAAGACAATGTCCGAATCATCGACAATCAACACCGAGTGAGACATGAGCGTATCCAGTGTCCATGAAGGACTATTCCGGCTTTTTGTAACACAAAAAATCACCGATGCGTTCCAACACGAAGGAAGCTGTAATGCGGCCGACCGATTCCGCATGGCCGAGAAAAACGTAGCCTCCCGGGTTCAGGGCGTCATAGAGACTGGCCAGCACCCGTTTTCTGGAATCATCATCAAAATAGATCAGCACGTTGCGGCAGAAAATGAAATCAAACCCCATCTTGCGGCGCATGGCGATCTTGTCGATCAGATTGATCTGCTCGAAGGAGACGAGTCCGGCGGCCTCGGGCAGGACCTGGGAGCCGTCGGGAAGCTCTCGGAAATATTTCTGCCGATACGGGATGGGCGTATCGCGCATGGAGCGTTCGCCGTACAAGCCGAGCCGGGCGTGGCGCAGCACCTTGCGGTCAATGTCCGTGGCGCACACCCGAAGCCGCCAGTTGCGGAGATCATCGATCATTTCCTGCATGATGATCGACAAGGTATAGGGCTCTTCCCCTGTGGAGCAGGCCGCTGACCAGACATTGAGGCTGTAGTCGTTCATCTTGCGCTTCTTGGCGAGATAGGCCGGAAGCACGTTCTCGGCAAAGCCCTGAAGCTGCGGAAAGTCCCGAAAAAAATACGTCTCGTTGATCGTCAGTTCCTCGATGAGCCGAGCCAGTTCAACATCCTGCTGCGCGTACAGAAGCTGCCCGTAATATTCCATGAACGTATTGCACTTCAGTTCACGGACGCGCTGCATGACCCGCGTCTTGAGAAAATAATCCTTTTTCACCTCGAAATAGATGCCGGTCTTGTCGTAGATCAGCGTTCGTATTCTATCGAGGTCCATGTCGGTCAGCATGTCCTGCCTGCCCTAGTCCTGGCGTTGTTCCAGAATGTGTTTCGCCATGACAAAATAATGCGCCACCTCCGGGAGCAGGCTCTGCGAATCAATGTCCGCCAAGGCAGCCAAAGCCGCCTCGCCGCCGATCCTGGCGATGGCGTACAGCACGCAACACTGCAACCAGGGTTCGCCCCGCAGGTGTTGGACCAGGGCCGGCAGGGCGCGCTTGTCCCCGACCCGGCCCAGGGCCTCGGCGGCCGCCCCGGCCACATTGGGGTTGGCGTCGCCCAGCATGCCGCACAAGATCCCGGTAGCCCGGATTTCGCTCACCTCGCCGATCCGGCCCAGGACATCGACGGCGAACTTGCGCACGTCCGAGGACGGCGACACGAGGCGCTCCATCAGGGCCTCGACCGAGGCCGTGCCCAGCCCCTCCAGGATTTCCTGGCCGTAATTGCGCAGGGCGGCGTCCTGGGAATCGAGCAGCGTGGCCACCTGCCAGGCGACCTCCGGCATGGCCACGGCGACCAATCCGTCAACGGCCGACTCCCGCACGGCCACCACCGGATCGGCCAGGGCCGCGATCAGCCCCGGCACGGCCGCGACGTCGCCAAGCTCGCCCAGATCCTGGGCGGCCTGGCGTCGCCTGAGCGCATCGCCGTCGGCCAGGGCGGCCAACAGTTCCCCAACACGGTCCGAACAGGGTCCCGCGCCCATGCTCACGACCTCACCAGGGCGATGATCTTGTCCGCCACGTCGTGGGCCGGCAGCACGAACTCGGCCCCGCCCAGGCGCACGGCCTCGGCCGGCATGCCGTAGACCACGGCCGTGGATTCGGATTCGGCGATGGTCCGTCCGCCGGCCTGTCTGATCTCGGCCATGGCCTGAGCGCCGTCGGAACCCATGCCGGTCATGAGGACGCCGATGGTGTTCTTGCCGTAGCATTCCAGGACGGACCGCATGGTCACGTCCACCGAAGGCTTGTGCAGGGTGTCGGCCGGCGTGTCCGCCAGGCGGATCATGAAGCCGGGCCGGCCCGCGCCCCGGGGCACGATGGTCATGTGCCGGTCGCCGGGGGCAAGGTAGCCGTGGTTTGCTTCGATGACGTCGCCGTGCTCCCCTTCCGAGAACGCAAAGGCGCAGTTGTCGTGGATGCGCCGGGCAAAAGACGGCGTGAAATGGCCCGGCATGTGCTGCACCACGAGAAACGGCACGTCGAGGTCCGGGGGCAGATAGGGAATGATGTCCATGATCGTCTTGGGACCGCCCGTGGACAGGCCCATGACCACGATCTTGCCCGACGAGGCCGCCGCCTTGGGCCGACGCGAGGTCTGGCGGGGGGCGGCGGTCTGGCGGCGATGGCGGGCCAGCCCCAGCCGGCTCCGGTTGGCCTTGGCGGCGCTGCGGATTTTGGCGACGATCTCGCCGGACAACTGGTCGATGTTGCGCGAGATGGTGCCGCCGGGCTTGCCCACGAAATCCACCGCGCCCAGTTCCAGGGCTTCATAGGTGGTCAGCGCCCCTTCCAGGGTCAGGGAGCTGATCATGACCACCGGCCTTGGACTCTCCATCATGATGTATTGCAGGGCGGTCAGGCCGTCCATCACCGGCATGTTGATGTCCAGGGCGACCACGTCGGGTTCGAGTTCCCGGGTCTTGTCCACGGCCTCCCGGCCGTCCCGGGCCGAACCGACCACTTCAATGTCGCCGGCCCCCTCCAGCAGCCGTTTGATTTCACGGCGCATGAGGGCGGAGTCGTCGGCGATGAGTACGCGCAGTTTCTTCATGTTCCATAGCCCTTACAGCGAGACGTGCTCGCCGTTGGTCAAGCGGATGTCGATGCGGCCGGTCGCGACGTCAAAAAACACGCTGCGGCCGTGCATGCCGCCGACGGACTGGGCCTGCACCGGCAAGCCGAGTTTTTCCAGCGCGCCGTTCACCCCGTCGAGAACTCCCTGGCTGACCTCGCCCATAAACCCCTGGTCGCGCCCCGCGAACATGTTGCCGGCTCCCGTCAGCCGCGCCGACAGCCGGCTGCGGCAGGCCCCCCGGGCCAACATGCAGTCCAGAAGGACGACCAGGGCGGTGTCGGCGAAAAGCCCTGGCCGCTCCCACCGCTCTTGGCGTGCGGTCGACGAATCGCCCAGGGCGATGTGGGCCATGCCGCCGATCTTGTCGACGCCGTCCCAGAGACAGGCGACCACGCAGGAGCCGACCCCTCGGGTCAGCAGCAGCCCCTCGCCGGTGGCGAGGCGGTAATCGCCGGTGCGCAATTCGTATTGCCTTTGCAAAATATTTCCCGCCCCGGCGGCGGGAACGGCTGGTTCCGTTCCCGCCGCGTCGAGCTTGCCTCGTGTCGCGTCCACGAAAAGCGCATAAGGCATTTCGTAGGCAACAGAGTAAAACCATGAGTTTTTCTTAAAAAATACTCTCGTATTTTTTAAGAGACGCTACGCGAGGCGTCCGCTGTCGCCGGCAAGGGCGTCGCCGGTTGCGCCTGCGGCGGCGCCAAGGAAGCCGGCTCGGCCGGAGCGGCCGGGGCCGGCGGGGCCAGGGACTGGAGTTCCTGGCCCTCCTGGCCGGAAAGGATGGCGTCGACCGCAAGCAGGATGATGATGCGCTTGCCGCCGCCAAGCTTGCCCAGGCCTTCGATGAACCGGCGGTCCACGCCGCTGGACAGGACCGAAGGCGGTCCCTCGATGTCCTTCTTGCCCAGCCGCAGCACCTCGGACACCGAATCCACGATGATGCCGGTGGTGGCCCCGCAGATGCTCACCACCACGATGCGGTTCTGGTCCGTCCGCTCGCCCCGGGCCAGGCCGAAACGGGAGCGCATGTCGATGACCGGCAGGACGTTGCCCCGCAGGTTGACGATGCCCTCGACGAACTCCGGGGCCTTGGGCACGGCGGAGATCTCCTCGATGCGGATGATCTCCTGCACCTGCATGATGTCGATGCCGTATTGGCGCTTAGCCCTATGCCTTCGATCAGATTATCCACGGCCACCTTGTTGTCCGCCATGACCTTGACCATGGCATCGACTTTATCCAGGGCGAATTGAGCCTTGGCGGCGATGTCCTGGGTTTGTCGGTCGACCTGGGTGATGGCCGCCGACGACTCCTCGGTGGCTGAGCCCTGCTGTTCCGCGCCCTTGGCGATCTGGCGAATGGCGCTCATGATCTGCTGCGATTCGGCATTGGCCTGGGTGATGGTGGCCGAGAGCTCTTCGGCCGTGGCCGCCAGCTGTTCGCTGGATTTTTCCGAGTCGGTGTTCGTCTTGAGGTCCTCGGCCATCTGGGCCAGTTCCTCGGTGGCGGTTTCGATGTCCTTAAGCGCCTTCATCTGGCCGGCGGTGGAGGCCGTGGCCTGGGTCGAAGCGCTGGCGGATTCTTCCGAGGCGGCGGCGATCAGTTCCGACCCCTTGAGGAACTGGACAATGGCCCCGGCCACACTGGAACTCAAATCGTTGATGGTGTTGCAGCCTTCCTGGACCACGCGCATTTCTTCATCGATGTTGGCCAGCTGCCGGGTAATGACCGCGCCTTTCTCCACTTCGGCCTTGCCGGTCACGCCGGCGTCTTCGACATCCTTGGCCACGGCCCGGACGTCTTTCTGGATTTCGGAGATGAGCTCCCGGATGGAGCGGGCCGATTTCTCCGCGCCCTCGGCGAGATTGCGCACCTCGTCGGCGACCACGGCGAACCCCCGGCCGTGTTCCCCGGCCCTGGCCGCCTCAATGGCGGCATTAAGGGCCAGGAGATTGGTCTGGTCGGCGATGCCGGCCACGGTCTTGACCACCTGGCCGACTTCGTCGGCCTGGCGCTCCAGTTCGGTGATGAGTCGGGCCGAATCGACGTTCTTGTCCGCCGCCAGCCCCACGTTGGTGATGATGCCGTCGATGTCCCCGGAAGTCTGCTTGATCAGTTCCTGAATGATGTTGCTCCGGTCCAGGGCCAGCTTGGCCGCCGTGCTGGCCAGTCTGGCGGCCTTGTCCAGCTGGGTCGCCGCCGTCTGGCTCTCCTGGGCGGCGGCGCTGGCTTCGACGGAGCCGGAGGCGATCTGGTCCATGGCCTGGTTGAGCTGTTCGGCCGCGGCGTTGGCCTGGGCCACGCCGCTGGCCAGCTCTTCCGTGGCCGAGGCGATGCGCTCGGCCGCCTGCTGGCGCTTGGCCGCGGTGCGGCTGGAGGCGCGAAGCGTTGCCCGCTCCTTGGCCAGCCGGCGCTTTTCGGCCATGTCCAAGGCTACGTTTTCGGATTGTCCCTGCGGTTGCGCGGCACGAAGGGTGCTTGTCGGGGGGAGCGCCAGTTTAGCCATGAAAGAATCCTCCGAAGTGCTTTGTCTGCTGTTGCGATGTTGAGTTGTAGGGCTTCAATCGAGCATCACCGAAGCGGTTATCCGGCAGCCCTGACGGCTTCCTTGACAACATCCGTGAGAAATTCCCTGGAGAAAGGCTTGAGAAGGAAGAAAGCCGCCTTCTCTTTACGGATCAACGTCTCAGTATTTTTCGACATGTCGCTTGTTATAACAATCACTGGAACCATCTTCTCAGCCTGCATGTCAGCATACGCAGACAGCTTATTGAGCACTTCAATCCCGTTCATAATATCCATGAAGACGTCGAGGATCACCAGATCGAAATGTCCTTTTGAATATACGTCAATCGCTTCAATGCCATTGCGTGCCAAAACAACGTCATAGCCCATTGCTTTGATCCAACCGGATAGCATCCCTCTATAAAAGAGATCGTCATCGGCAATAAGCACTTTCTTCATTTGCTGCTCCAGTCATGGCCCCCTTAAAGCAAGCCTGATGCCAACGCCGGAGCAGGCCTAAATCATCATGAATACCTTGCCATTACAGAATATTGCAAAAGCGATTGACAACGACAAAGGACGTCGCGGGAGGCATGTTTGCCTCCCGCGCCAGTTGTCCAGGAAATGGCCGGCAAACGCCGCCAATACATAAAATCGTGAAACTCAGGCAGGTTAGAAGATACGGACAGCGGGAGGCAAACAAACCTCCCGAGCGGTCGCGACCTGAAATCGTCGCCGGAGACAGAGGAGCATCATCGCGCCCAGACCAAGGCGAAGACCTGTTGATCGCCCGGGCCGTCACCCCTGGCTCGGCGGCAAACAGTCGGCCCGAACAAGGCCACGGCGGCCGTCGCCATGCCCCGGCCCCTCTCAGGCGGGATTCATGACCGGACGGCAGCCTTTGCAGCAGACAGTGATCTTCGAGAAAAGGTATCGCTGAACGGCAGAAGCAGGGAACAGGAACGTACCCTCAATAAGGCAGGCTGCATCCACGACAATGCAACAGAAGGTTATTCAAAAAATGCGGATCGAGGAGACTAGAATTTTTCATCATCCAGGGATTCTGGTATTTCATAACCGTCGACACTTTTCATCGACACGTTCAATTCCTTCAACTTGCTATAAAAATTCTTCTTGTGCATTCCAGAAAGCGCCAGCGCTTTCTTCAGGCTTCCTTGCGACTGGATAACGACATTGGTGAAAAAAGCCATGTCGAACTCGCGCAAGGTGCAATGCTTGGCCTGCTGGTAGTTCATATCGCCCAGGCCTGCCGGACTCGCCTGGGCTCCCAGGCCCAGCTCCCGGGCCACGTCCTCGAACCGGATCGCACGCCCCTGGCTTTTGTCGGTCAAGAGATGAATGATCTGGCGCAACTGGCGCGCGTTCCCGGGCCAGTCCTGCAGGCGCAAAGCGGCCAGGGCATCGGGAGCGAACCGGTAGACATGGTTGTTGTTGCGCCCGAGCTGTTTGATGAAATGTTGCGCCAAGGGGATGATGTCCTCGCGCCTTTCTCGTAGCGGCGGGATCTGATAGACCGCACCGGTGATGCGATAATACAGGTCCGTCCGGAACTTTCCCTGTTGGCACAACTGACGCAAGCTCTTGTTGGTGGCCGTAATGATCTTCACGTCAGCATGGCGCAACGTGGACTCGCCGACCCGCAAATATTCGCCCGAATCCAGAAAGCGCAGCAACTTTGTCTGCACATCCGGCTCCAGGTCGCCGATTTCGTCCAGAAAAAGCGTGCCCCCGTCGGCCGTGCCCACATAGCCTCTGGTGGATTGGTTGGCGGAGGTATAGGCGCCCCGACTGTGGCCAAACAACTCGCTCTTGGCCAGGTTTCCCAGAATGGAACAGTTGACGGGCAGGAACACCTTATCTTTTCTGGCGCTTTTTTCGTGAAATTCCTGGGCGGCGACTTCCTTCCCCACCCCGCTCTCTCCGGTCAAATGGACAGGCAGCGTCGAGGCAAACAGCAAGCGGGCCTGGCGGCGCAACTCCCGACTAAAAGGCGACACGCCAACAAAGGCGCTGGCTTGGTTGTCCTGAACCACATCGCCTTCGGCGTCTTGGCCACGCGCATTTTCCAACAGGTACATTTGGATGGAGAACGCAAGCTGCTCCTCGGAGCAAGGCTTGATCAGGCCATTGCGGATGCCTAGCTGCCACAGGCGACTCATGAGGAGCTGGCGGGGTTCGCTGGACAGGACGATCACGCCGGCCGGCTCCACCAGCTTGTTGATCAGCGGCAGGAACTCCTGGGACTTCCAGGTGTCGAGATCGATAATGGCGACGTCGTAGGAAACAATGGCGGCGGCAATAGCGGACGGGCTGTTGACGACATTGAGAACCCAACCATGCTGGGCGGCAAGTCGTTGACAAATGCCATCGTCCGAACCGAGCAACAAAACGCGCGCGCAATCGCGACCAGGCGAATCCGGCGACACGCAACGACTGGAAGGCATGGACTGCAAATTCATAGGCACTACAAAGGGTATTCCAGACCGCTTATGGTCAGGCCATGCAACAAATGGACAATCCCTTGACGCGTTGTACGCCGCCCTTGTTGCTGGCTACGCAAGAAAAAGGGAGGGAGAAGATTCGCATCTTGCCGCAACGACAACAAAGCAGCCCTGCCGATCAGTCCAGACGACCGCCCTTCGCAAACACGGCGTTGGCGACATGCAGGAATGAAAGACTTAAAATATTCAGGACTATAGGGAGGCTGGTCGACCGTTGCGGCGTCTCGGCCACCGGAAAACCAGCAACAGGGCAATAACGACTTTCGCCCGTGCGCCGTGCTTCTCCCATGCCCACAAAGCACAAGGCATGAGTCCTAACAAGCGGACGTCCTCGCCTTCGACCGGTTGCCGCGACAGTCTGGGATGACGCGAGGAAAGGAGCACACGACAAGCACAAAACACCCCGGCCGACATTCCTTTTTCGTGTCGCCCAATCGAACTTCTCAATACAAAGAATCGATTCGAAAAGACCTCATCAAGCGCGACACATCTACGAGGAAGCTTATTACGGCTCTTCAATAACGTCGGCAGGCGAAGCGAGGGAATAAGGAAATTCTGACAGGAAATTGATAGTCCAGACCTATCAAGACGGCTATTCGACCTTCGTGAGGTTTTCGAGAAACGCCCGAAGGTTGGCCTTTTTCCCAGACAGGCCCAACTTGGCGCGGATGGCGCGGCGATAGTAGTCCGCCGTGGGCACCGAGATGCCCAGAGCGTTGGCGATCTCCTTGCTTGTCATGCCGGAACGCACCAGATCCGCCACCTTGATTTCATTGCTTGTCAACGACGTGAATTCCGTCTCCAGCTTGCGGGCAAATCCGGCAGTGACGTTCTTGAAATTCCTTTCCAGGATATCCAGACAGCCCTCGACGGCGGCATTTTTCGTCCCCAGACGAATGCGATCCAGATACGGCATGATCAACAGCCGTATATTTTCATGGATACGCAATTCTATGAAATGACTATCTTTTTCTCGCTGTTCCAACAAAACGCGCAACGTGGTGTTCAAATCCTCAAGTTCCTTGGCCCGGTCCATCAAGGCTTTGTTGGACTTGGCCAGCTCCTCCTCAAGACGCTTGCGCTCGGTGATGTCGACCCAGGTCGCAAGGGCGCACGGTTCACCATTTATTTCAATGGGTTCGCTGCTCAAAATTCCGGTCAGCAAGGCATTGTCCTTGGAACATAATACCACCTCGCGACCGGCCACACGGCCCTGGCGCAATAACTCGCGAATATGCTTGTTGTGTTCGCTGACGTCTGCGCCAATGTCTATTGCCAGCAAAGGTTGCTGCATTGCATCATCCGGCATGGGGCCCATCACCTTTTCAAAGGATTCGTTGACTTCGATATAGCGCACGTCTCGCAAGGTCGAAACGGTCATCATGCAGGGGGATGACTTGAAGACTTTGCGGAATTTATCCTCGCTCTCACGCAGTTTCATTTCGTCCAGCTTATGCTGGGTAATGTTCTCATGAGCCACAACGGCGTAGTTGACGCCGTCACTCGCAAAACCCGTGACCCGCAGGAAAAACCATCGCTTTGTCGCAGGAGAATGACAAGGGTACTCCATCGAAAAAAAGCGGCTCCTGTTTTCAAGAACCGACCGAATGCCCGCGCTCGCTTCCCTGGCCGACGCCGCGTCCTCGCCCCTGGCTTTTGCGCAAACCTCCAGGTAACTCGCCCCCAATCCGACTCGGCTCGGGTCGAGTCCGTTTTCCTTGGCAAAGGCTCTCCAGGCGGCGTTTACAAAAACAATGACGCCATCGCCATTGATAATGGCAACATGCGAAGAAAGCGCATCTATCGCACTTTGAACAAAGGGCATGCTCGTTCCAAAAAAATGGTAACACGTTAAAGACTGTCCAACCCAGTAAGGGCGCGCGCAAAGGCGGGCCCCTCGGGGCCTGCGACGTTCGAAGCGGCTTTCCCCCCAAAACGGCCATGGCCCAGCCCTCAAAATTCAGAAATACGAATTCCGAGAACACGAACCATCTTTTCCGGGGATCACAGCGCAGCGTAAAGACGAGGGAGATACGACAGCGAACGCAAGACGCAGCACCATGGCGGCGCGCGACGCCCAGATAGACGACATGGAAAGAAGACGCAACCGGATACAATCGTCGCCTGGAGCCGGCCGCGAAACCTCCGAGACCGCCAGTCCGATAAAAACCGTCCGGTCCACGGATGCCAGGCAAACAAGGACGCGAAACGGCAGACGCGAGAAACAGAGACGACATCCCCAAAAACAGCCATTTGCCCCACCCGCGTCGCCCTGGAGAGGCAACCTAGCGGACGGCGAGCATCATTTCAGTCATTCGGGGAATTAGCAGGCAATGTGGATCAGGTAAATAAAAGAGGCGTCCGACTCGTCAACTTTCGGCATCCATCGGCGCTTCCCGGTCTCGTGCCGCGCACGGGAAAGGCCATGACGCTACGGGGTGCAATAACAACATGTAATCATTATTTTTATTCACAAACAACATAGCTGTTTTTTTGCGAACGCCACACGAGCCGGCCAAGGGCGTTGACCGGCTAGACCGCCCCCGCGCCCACCGCCTCAAAGCGCCACAAGCGGCTGGGCTTGGCAAAGGAGCGGTTGATGGACGCAAGCGGGAAATCCCGGCCGAAAAGCGTCTCATGATAGAGGGCCGTGTCCGCCTCCATATCGAAATTGAAACGATCTGGATGCAGCTTACTGGCCAAAAACCGCAGGCCAAGCACCCACTTGGGCGCGCCGAAGTCGCTGGCCGGCACGGGAGACGTGTAGACCCGCCCTTCCCGCACGGCGGGCACGTCCAGGCCAAGGCTCCGGCACTCCTCCAGAAAGGCCTCGGGACTGTTGGACAGAAACGAAGAGATAAAGATCACTTCGGGATCAAGGCGCCTGAGCGCCTGGGCCTCAATGGTGCGCCCGGGCCGGCCCTTGAGGTCCAGGAGCTTGTTGCAGCTTACCCCCCCGGCTTCCTGCACCAGGCTGTTCTCGAACCGGCTGCCCATGATGGCGAAAAGCGGCTTGCCCATGGCGTAGTAGGTCCGGGGACGCCGCGCGACCTCGGCCGCGCCCCGGCGCACCGGCTCGATCATGGACAACAGGAAATCAGTCAGCCGCGCCGCGTCGGCCTCGCGCCCAAGCGCGCCGCCGAAGTCGCGGACAAGGCCCAGGTAGCCGTCGACGTGCTGGATGTCGTGGTGCAGCCGTTCAAGCATCTTGCGGGCCAGCAGATATTCCCAGGTCGCCGCCACCTCGGCCTGGTCGCGCACGCCCATGGCCAGACACATGGATTCCACGATCTCCAGGCCCCGGGTAAAGGGATAGCCGCCCTGAAAGGCCCCTTCCCGAAGCTGCGGCGGCGAGACAGCCCCGGCCACGGCCGCCTCCCGGCCGCAACGGGCGCAGCGCACGTCCGCCTCCGAAACGCCGGGAGCCAGGGAGAGCAGGCGCGCGCCCATGGGACCGTAGAAATCCCGGGCCACGATGTCCTCGCCGCAGTCCGGGCAGACCGTGTCCAGCCCCCGGGTCCCGGGGGTGTTGAAGACGTAGGTGAAGGGCAGGCTGCGCCGCAGCTCGACGGCAAAGGCCTCGGTGGAGGCGATGGACGGCTCCAGGGCCGGATCGGCCGTCTCAATGGGCACGTAGCGCATGAGCTGCAGCACCATGTCCGGGGAGACGTCGGCCAGGGCCCTGGCCAGCAGCCGGGTGTCGTCGCGGTTGTCCAGCCGATCCATGCAGGCGATTTCCACGTGGGTTCCGGCGGCGGCCAGGGCGCGGATGTTGCGCAGCACCACCTGGGCGTCGCCCCCGCCGCAGGCTCGGATGCCGTCCGGGCCGCAGCCCTTGACCCCGATGTTGACGCCGTCGAGCAGCCCCAAAAGCGGGGCCAGCGAGGCTTCGGAAAAATAGCCGTTGGTGGCGCAGGCCACGAGCAGTCCCCGGGCCTTGGCCTCCCGGGCGACGTTTAAGAAGGTATAATACGAGGCCAGGGGGTCGTTCATGAGAAAGGCAATGCCCCGGCAGCCCTGCTTCTCGGCCAGGTCGACCACCTCGGCGGGCGAAAACCGGCGCAGCGCCGGGCTGTCCGGGCGCATCTCCCGGGCCGTCACCGTGGCGATGCAGCCCGGGCAGTCGAAATTGCAGCCCACGGTGCTGATCTGGAAAAACGGCGCGCCGGGGTGGAAATGGAGCAGCGGAATGGTTTCCACGGAAATGGGGCTGGCGATGAGGTAGCGGTCGGGAAAGCGCTCCACCACCGTATCGCCTGCGACGGCGTAGCGGCCGCAGCCGCCGACCTTGCCGGGAACGAGGGAGCAGGCGCGGGCGCAGACGGGACAACGCATGGGGACTCCTGATTCACGGCCGAAAGTTGCGGCGAAACCGGCCGGTCCGACCGCCAAAGCGCCCGGCGCGGTCCCGGCCCGGGGCGACCGGACCTGCTCCTGAAACGACCTCAGCGACGCGGCGCCAGGGGCGCGCACTCCCGGCGCATCTCGCGGAAGATCTCGCCAAGCGGCACCAGCCCCAGGAGCTTGTCTCCTTCCAACACCACGGCGAACCGGCTGTCGGCCTTGATCATGGCGTCCAGGACCAGATGCAGGGAATCCGACGGCGCGACTTTGGGGATGTCGCGCCGAGCGGCCTCGGCCGCCTTTCTGGTCATGCAGCGGCGACAGGCCAGGCGGTAGGTGTCCTCGAAATCGTCGTCGCCCAGGCTCTCGCGAAGGCTGGCGTCCAGGGCGCAGTCGTTTAAGTCCGACAACAGCGTGCGCAGGCTGACGATGCCCACGAACCGGCCGGCCCGCATGACCACGGCGGCGTCGAGGTCCGGGCTTGTCTCCAGGTGGCGCGCAAGCTTGTCGGCCACGGTTTCCAGGGGCTCGGCGGCATCGACGGCAAGCACGTCGGTGCGCAAGGCGTCAAAGGCGCGTTTGCGTAGCATGGTCGTCTCCGATGGCGTGGAAAAGCCCAATGTAGCCTGGACCGCGCCGGTTTGCCAAGTTCCGCTTAGTCAAAATCCGCCAAAAGCGCCCCGATGTGCACTCGCCCGAACAGCACCACGGACGAATACTTGGTGCGAAGCCGCCAGACCGCCTGCTGGAGCTGGTCCGAGGTGATGCCGTTTCGCAGGGCCGTATAGGCCTCGATGAAGGCGGCCAGCGAGTCGCAGACCTTCAGTAGTTCGCCGTCCTTGGGATCGAAGGCGTCGAGATTGCAGCGCCCGTCCAGGTCGGCCGGCGTCACCCGCACGGCGCGCCCGCCCGCGTCGCGGATGGACTCGTAGAATTCCGAGCCCACCTCCATGCCCAGAAGATAGGACAGCCGGTCGGCCAAGCCGGCGTAGCCGCCTCTTTTCAGCACCGAAAACACCCGGCGTTCCATCTCGCTCTCTTCATATTCCTTGATCATGTCGCCAAGGGTGCTCACCGACTGCTTGACCGGCGAGATGATGTCGCGGGTCAACAGTTCCGGCATGTCGTGGACCAGTCCGGCGAAAAAGTTGTTGAGCCGCCTGGCCGGGCAGGCCCCCACGGCCAGACTGAAGAAATAGCCGTAGGCCGCCACCAGAAACATGTGGCCCAGGACCGAGGTCTCGGGAATGCGCGGGGTCTGGGACCAGCGGGTCTGGAAGCGCAGCTGCCCGAGCAGCCGGCCGAAATGCCCTAGCGGCGTTTTCTTGCCGGCAAAAAGCCCGTCGGCCAGGTCGGTCACCCCGCGCAGGTCGGAAAACCGCGCCAACCCGCCGGTAAAGGACGACTCGATGTCGAGGAGTTCGTCGTCCCAGGGGTTGTCGCGCTTTATCAAGGAATATTCCCAGCCGCTGGCGTAGAGGTGGGCGGCGTCGAGGATGCGCCTTGCCGGGGAGTCGCCTTCGGGCACGGCCAGATAGGTTTTGAGCCGCTGCCAGAAGCCGTCGCCCAGTTCGCGCACCCGCGGTTCGAGCTGCTCGAACACCCAGTCGGTGAGCTGGCGGTAGTGGGCCGGGTTGGCCTTGATCTTATAGAAGACCGGCGGCTTGATGTCGGTGATGACCAGCCGGTAGAGGTATTCAAAAAGTCCGCCCTCGACGATTTCCAGGCCAAGGGCCAGCTTCTCGGTTTCGGACAGCCCCTGGGCATTGAGCTCATAGAGCATCCAGGCCACCATCATCTTATGGGCCTGCTTGTCCACCTCCACCAGATCCATGCTGCGGTGCTTGTCGTTCCAGCGCTTCATGAACGACCCAGCGAAAAGAAACTGCAAAAGCCCCTTGCGCACGCTGACCATGCCTGCTCCTTCGGTCGCGGCGGCCGGCTCCGGACGAGCCCCGCCCCAGTGCAAAAGGGTCTCGCCCTTTCTGGCAGACTACGCCAAACGCGCCGCGTTGTCTTCGGGTTCCAAATGCGCTAAAGACACGCTCTCGCCGCCGCGCCCCAAAAAAGCCCCGGACCAGCGCCGGCAGGGGCTTTGGGCGTGCCCCCCGGACCGGGCCGAACGAAAATTCCAGTTGACAACCGCGCGCCCCGGGAATACAGGATTCGTCTTTCGAGCACATCAGAGGAGCCGCCATGAAAACGTTTAGCCCGACGCCCAAAGATATTACCCGCAATTGGTTCGTGGTCGACGCCTCGGACAAGATCCTCGGCCGCCTTGCTTCCGCCGTGGCCGTGCGCCTTCGCGGCAAGCACAAGGCGGAGTTCGCCCCGCATATGGACACCGGCGACTGCATCATTGTGGTCAACGCCGCCAAGGTGCTGACCACCGGCCGCAAGCTGGACCAGAAGAAATACTATCGCCACTCCGGATGGATCGGCGGCCTGAAGGAAACCTCCCTGCGCGACATGCTGGCCAAAAAGCCGGAAGA